>NZ_LWBL02000060.1 GCF_001644195.2 Bacillus marinisedimentorum
CGGGAGGGGATTGCGCGTGCCTATAATCGGAAGGAGTGAGTGAATATAGGCACGGGAGGGGAGAGTGCGTGCCTATAATCGGGAGGAGTGAGTCAATATAGGCACGGGAGGAGAGTACGCATGCCTATAATCGAAAACAGCAGGTCATTATAAGAATGGAAAGAGTGTTTCCGTTCCTATTACAATAAGGAATAGCAAACCATGGCACCAACTGGCTTTTACATATTGATTTCGCACAGCACTGAAACCCAGCAACACAGGCAATCCATACTAGCCGAACGCTCCCACCGGCGCAACACTTCATCGGAAAGAAATGGGAGCGCCGAATCCGGCCTGCCAAGGATGAATTCCACCCTTTTGAAGGAAAATAGGGAAAAACAACAAAGGGTGAAATACATCATGACAGTAGTGACCAACTTGAACGAAAAGAGAAGGGAAAAGCAGCGTTTTCATGAAATGAAGATGCTGAGGGAGTTATCGCTGAATGATATCGTTGCAGAAGTCACCCGGTGTTTTGAAGGCTTCATTCAGGAGGAATCCTTTTATAAGACAGCAATGGAAGACATATGCATTGATATGGCGATCGATACGTACCTGTGCGGAACCGGTTACGGCCGTTTCGGGTATTATGGCGAGCCAAAAGAGCAGGTGAGAAAGAGGGCGCAAGAAGAAATTGATGAGATTACGCGGGTGCTGTATGATCATATGATGTATTATCATGCGGCGGATGATATCATAAGCGAATCCCTCTTTTGCTCCTGTGCCCACTTCACTGGCTATTGGTGGGAGCACGGTTTTACGATCGGCAAAAAACGCTATGCCCTCCGCCTGCATTGAAAAAGTTCTAATTGACCTCCTTGTCCCATATAGATGGCATAGATGGACAGGGAGGGAATGACAAAGATGAAAAAACGGCTGAAAATGATGTACTCTTTTTTTGGCATTGCCGTCCTTTTATTTATCTTCCAATATGAATTTGTGACGGAAAATTCCTGGAATACATGGAATCTGCCGTTAACCGGCAAGGTCATCGTCATTGATCCGGGTCATGGCGGTCCGGATGGCGGCGCAGTTGGACAGGGAGACGTTCTCGAAAAAGATATCGCACTGGCTGTGTCGCATGAATTACGGGACTACCTGCAGGAAGCGGGAGCTCTCGTAAAGATGACGAGGGAAATCGATACCGACCTTGCGGGTGAAAATGTGTCCGGCTACAGCAGGCGCAAGACAGCTGACCTGAAAAACAGGGTGAAAGTTGTTAATGAATCAAACGCCGATTTATTTGTCTCTGTCCATTTGAATGCCATCCCGTCTTCCCGCTGGCGCGGTGCACAGACCTTTTTCCATCCAAGCATTGAAGAAAGTGAGCGGGCTGCGCGTTTTATCCAGGCGGAGTTAAAGCGTAACTTGAATAATACGAATCGCTATGCGAAGGCGATTAACGGCATTTATGTTTTAAAGCAGGCGGATATCCCCGGAGCGCTCGTCGAAGTCGGCTTCCTATCAAATCCGGAGGAAAGGCAGCTTCTGCAGGATAAGGCATACCAGAATAAACTCGCTGCCTCCATTTATGAAGGCTTGCTCCGTTATTATACAGATGAAGAAACACTTGAGAAATGATGGAAGAGAGATTGCTCACAGCCAAACAAGAACGTTCAGAGTTTCTTCATTTTTCTTGGAACGCCCCTGATGTTATCATATTAAGTATCCGGCGCTCCAAACAGGGAAATATAAGGAGTGCCGCAGATATGATATACTAAAATTTGTAACCGAATTCAAAGGGGTGGATAAGATGGTAACAGAAGCACAGGCTCGTGAAATTTTACAGGAGCTGCAGGATCCGCATTTACATAAAAGCCTTGGAGAAACAAATGGAATCCAGGAAATTAAAATCAAGGAAGATAAAGAGCATATCAGTGTAAAAATTGCTCTCTCCAGAACAGGTACTGCAGAACAGATGACACTGCAGCAGCAGATTGTAGACGGCTTGAAGAGTGCAGGCGCCAAGACAGTGGGAATCCGCTTTGCCGATCTTCCGGAAGACGAAGTGGCGAAGCACCAGGCTGTTGACCAGTCCGGAAAAACTGACATTTTGTCACCGGCCAGCAAAACTGAATTCATCGCAATTGCAAGCGGTAAAGGCGGGGTCGGGAAATCCACGGTCTCCGTCAACCTGGCTATTGCACTGGCAAGGGCAGGGAAAAAAGTCGGCCTTGTTGATGCTGATATTTATGGTTTCAGTGTACCTGACATGATGGGTATTGCTGATAAGCCGAAAGTCAGAGGAGAAAAGATCATTCCGGTGGAGCGTTTTGGTGTCAAAGTCATTTCAATGGGATTCTTTGTTGAAGACAACGCACCTGTCGTGTGGCGCGGGCCGATGCTTGGAAAAATGCTCAACAACTTCTTTCAGGAAGTCGAGTGGGGCGATTTGGACTACTTGCTGCTTGATCTTCCTCCTGGCACAGGGGACGTAGCCCTTGATGTACACACAATGCTTCCGGCATCAAAAGAGATCATCGTGACAACGCCTCATCCGACTGCAGCATTTGTGGCAGCGCGCGCAGGCGCAATGGCAATCAAGACAGATCACGAAGTCCTTGGTGTTATCGAAAACATGTCTTACTTCGAAAGCAAAGTGACAGGCGAAAAAGAATACGTATTCGGCCGCGGCGGCGGAGAAAAGCTCGCTGACGAACTGAAAACCGAAGTTCTTGGACAATTGCCGCTACAGCAGCCTGACTGGAATGATGATGATTTTGCCCCGTCGGTTTACGACGAAGATCATCCAATCGGAAAGCGGTATACCGAAATCGCCGCTAAAGTCATCGATTCCTTATCCAAGTAAATGGATGGAGACAAGCACGAGAAAAAGCACCGTTTCTGGTGCTTTTTTCATTGTAATGGAAATTATAAAATTTGAGCGTTGTGTATAAAAAGCCAGAAGGGAATCGTCCAGCTCCAGGCGCCAGCGGCTATCGTCATAAGCGGGCGCCTTGCGCATTTGTTCTTTGTGGGGATGGAAAAGCGGATCATCCTCCGCCGGCTCCACCGCCACCCTGGTCATCCTGGCCGCCGCCTTGACCGGCACCGCCCTGTTCACCGCCGCCTTCTTTTTGCTGGCCGGAACCTGCTTCTTCCGCTGCTTTCATAAGAAGGTCCTGGATTTTTGCCTTGAACAGCGGGCTTTCAAATGTCTCCTGCATCAATTTTTGCAAATGCTGGCGGAATTCCTGGCCTTTCATCACAGTCAACAATTGTTTTTCCATATCTGGATTCTGGTACAGTTCAATCATTGATTTTTGGTAATCGGGATCCTTCATCAGTTTCTTCATCAGCTCTTCCTGCTGTTTTTGCATGCTTTTCGCAAAGGTTTCCGCGAATTTGGGATCCTCAAACTGTTTCTTCCAGAATTCCTTACCTTTATCTGAAGTAAGGTTTTCTTCAATGGTTTTCTTTACAAAAGCTTGATCGAGGACCATTTGTTCTTTTATTTTTTCATCTGCAACAAGGTCCTGGATTGCTTTTTTCCCTTCATCGGTTTTTAATATGTCAACGACCATTTTTTTCGTTTCATCATAGTTAGGCTGGCTGCTGTCAGTGGCTTCAGCGGCACACCCGCCCAGCGCCAGTGCCAGTACCATAAGGAGCGGATAAATACGCCGCATAATGATTGCCCCCTTTTTAATGCATTCCTTACTGTTAATATGGGTTGATGACAAAAAAATATGCACACATGGAGATGGAGAAAACATCCGGGAATTGATAAAATCAAATATGGAATGATAATTAGTGGAGGATATAATTGTGACGATACGAAAATGGATGTATTTGTTTATCAGCACCTTGATTGTTGGAGGTGCAGCTGCTCTTGTTACAGGGTTTGCTATTGGTTTTAAAGAATATACAGGCTTGATCGCATCAGGAGAAATCCTGCAGCTTCTATCTGTGATTGTCTGGATGATCGGTCTTGGCTTGATGTTCAGTGTCCTCAGCCAGATGGGGTTTTTTGCTTATTTGACCGTCCATCGCTTCGGCCTGGGACTTTTCCGCTCCGTTTCCCTCTGGAACGCGGTCCAGCTTGTATTAACCGCTTTTGTTTTATTTGACCTTATTTATTTGCGTTATACCGCTTTTGCATCAGAGGGCGCATCTTTAGGACCTTATGTTGTGCCCGCATTGCTGCTTCTTGCATATGGCCTGGTCATAGCTTATGTGAAAATGAAGCAGACCAACCGGGGGGCATTTGTCCCCGCACTGTTTTTCATGACAGTCGTAACCATCATTGAATGGTTCCCGGCGCTTCGCCAAAATGATCAGGACTGGATGTACCTTATGCTGTTTCCGCTATTAGCCAGCAACACCTGGCAATTGCTGCTGCTGCATCGTTTGAATGTCAAATAGAAGAAGCTGGCCGGACGGCCAGCTTCTTCTATTTGATTATTACTTAATTTCGCTGCTCTGCGCCCTGGCGTTTTCAATCATTTCGCCAACGGCAATAAACGAATAGCCCTGATCTTTTATTCCTTTAATGATTTCCGGCAGCGCTTTTTCCGTTTGTTTTGCCGAATCGGAAGCATGCAGGAGAATGATATCTCCGCCTTTAAGGTCTGACAAAACATTTTCCACGATCCGTTCCGCTCCAGGATTAGTCCAATCCTGCGAATTTACGCTCCAGTGGACAACGGAATACCCCGTCTTCTCAGCAATTGTCAGCACTTGACCATTAAAATCTCCGTTAGGCGGCCGCAGCAGCTTTATATCCTTTACCTCAAGTTTGTTAAAAACATCCTGCGCCTGCAGAATATCACGCCGCACCTTTTGTTCTTCCCAGTTGGCATAGCTTTTATATTGATAACCCATACTGCCGATTTCATAACCCGAATCCTGAATTGTCTTCACGACATCCGGATGTTTTTCAGCCCATGATGCCGACAAAAAGAAAGTAGCCTTTTTTACATTCTCCCGTTTCAGCACTTCCAGAATGGGGATCGCCCGCTCATCCCCCCAGCTGATATCAAATGTAAGCGACACCTGCTTGCTTTTTTCCTCACCTTTATAAATAGCCCTGGGACCGTCCTTGGATGAAAATACCGAATCGTTCAGTGAACTTTCTACAAAAAAGAGAAACGCGGTAAAAAAGGCGATCAATATAAGCAGCAATAGATGCTTGAACCGGTTTCCGTTGACGGCATAAAAAAAACGCATAAACTTGCCCCCTTTATCTGCACAGATAGGTTTGTTTTATGTGTATGCGCGGGTATGGACAAGATATGAATGCATTTGCGAAAAGATATAAGTGTGTTTTTCATAAAAATAACAAAACAGGAAATAGTATTACCAAGGAATTGGAAGAGGTGACAGAATGCTTGGTCTTTTGATTAATAAAAAAGAGGAAAAAGAAATTGAATACCTGATCAAACGAGAGATGGAAGAGCTGCTGTTCGATTTTCAGGACTCCAGAATCGACATTCGGGTCAAACATTCAATGGAAGAAAGATACCAGATTCTTTTCCGGCTGCTGCAGCGTGTGACCCCGCCATCCGAATACTCGAAGTATTACCGGACAAAATACCGTGATTCCGAATCCCGCTCTTAACAGGAGCGGGATTTCCAGTGTTTAAATGCTTTTGGCAGCTGATGTATTTTCCTTCGTTAAAAGGGATTGACTTGGCCATTCGATGGTGGTATATTGTTAAACGCCGCTAAAAAAAACAGTGTAGTAAGCGTCACTGAAAAAACCTGAAAATATGTTGACTGTAACTTGCTCACATGTTATATTATTTAAGTCGCAAGAAA
>NZ_LWBL02000061.1 GCF_001644195.2 Bacillus marinisedimentorum
CCCCCAAAACCAAAAATTGTCCCAAACAGCCAACCCCCGGCTGTTCGTTTTCATAAAACGGCAAGTTGCCCGGTTTGGGTCCACAGAAAATAGTGAGGCTTCCGCATTTTGATTTTCAATATTAAAGTAATTTAAACCTAATCAATCATTCCAATACCCGGTGACTTTTCGTAATGCCAGGCGATATAGGCAGTGTTTAAAAAATCAGCCTACCCTCCAGTAATAAAGGACAATACGGAACCCGATATACGAGAATTTAAATACCCTGCAAGAGAAGCAGAGGAAATAAGGTATTCTGAAGGTGGTGTCATAAAGGAGATTCCAGGCCAACGGCCGCAGCGTATCATTGTTCATCGAAATATTTAAAACAACGTGTGGTTTGTAAAACCGGTTTAACGATATGTTAGAATCGTGCCGATGTACTGTATCGCAGGTCGATATACGCACCTTCACCTAAAAACCCATATAACCATGGAGGAAAGCGATATGGAACCCGATATGCAGCTATAGAAGGGAGCAGGGCAAGAATCATCATCCTATTATCAGCAGGAGAAGCAGTGATAAGTCTTGAATAACTTGAATTATCTAAGTGACATCTTTGCATGTTGTATCGCATGACGATATGAAAATCATCCAAAACCGGATAATGATAAATAATGAGTATGTAAGCTGATATGTAATCAAACTATACGGCAGGGCAAACGAAGGACCATATACTGTTGTCTCGTTGATGGTTATTTTCTAAAGGATCGATGTTCTAACCACAAGTTCCTGTAGCGTCTTGCGATACGGCATGAAGCCAATGTATCTGCTCCTTGCGGCACACCATATCGCCAGGCGATATAACACTTGCAAAATCTTTGAAAAACCTGCATATTAATAGAAAAGGAGGCCCGATATGCGACACGATATACAACCGAATGAACGCTCTTTTTCTTCCAAGGAAGTTGCGGAAGAAGTGGGGATTGCGACCCCAACTGTTCGAAAGTATGGCCAAATTCTAGAACGAAATGGGTATGAGTTTTTTAAAGAAGGGGATCGGCGTATATTTGTCCAGTCTGATATAGAAGCGCTCATAGCGATACGCGATACGGACCAGCCCCTCGACGTTGCTGCCAAAGACCTTGTGGCTCAGCAAAAAGAGAGACTGGAAGGCTCCGATGAAACAGAGATATCGATACCCGATACATATGACAATTCACTTCAGGATTCAAGTCAATTAAAAGAGTTTTTAATGGTTTTAACTAATGAACTTGCAGCCGCACGTGAAATGAATGTCCAATTGAAAAAGGATATGTCCCAGCTGAAAACAACGGTTTCACGCCTTCAGCAAGATCATCATGCGATCAGTTCAGGTATTGGAAACTCCGCACAAAAGACGCAGGCCAAAATTGAAAAATTAACACAGCAGCAAAAGACCCATTATGAAACATTGCTGGAGCAAGAAAAGCAAAAAAGCGAATTCTTACAACAAGAGTTACAAAGTATACGGGAAGAACAGAAGAAGGAATGGCGCGCCCAAAATGATTTCAATAAACGTTTAGAAGAAGCAATGCGAAAACCTAAAGGAAGTTGGGAGAAGCTGTTCGCCATGTTCCGCAAATAAGCGGTTATCAATTTATTTTTTATAAAATATAGACGGCCTTCTTGATTTTTGGCATATGTACGCTTGAGTCTACTATGGATTCAAGTGTTCTTTTGTTTTTTCCAGTCCCCTGACTTCCACCTCGATACCCTGAACTCATATGGCAGTGGAGTAAGTGAATCAAAAAGGAACTCCCTTAAAGGCAGGAAGTTCCTTGATTTTATGTTTGCATTAAGCGAAGTAATCTTGTCTTAAGATTCTACTCTTCAACAAGCACAGCATCCTTCTTCATCTCATCAGTCACTTCAATGCCCTGATCTGCAGCTGCCTTCTTGTTGATCATCAAATCAAGAGTTTCCGGATACTCGACAGGGATTTCAGCCGGGGCTTTGCCGTTGAGAACGTCGACTGCCATTTCTCCGGTACGGTAGCCAAGGTCATGATATTCAAAGCCGAATCCGGCAAATCCGCCGCGCTTTACAGAGTCTGATTCACCGACAAACAGAGGGATATCTTTTTCATTGGCGATTCCGATGACGGATTCAAGGCCAGCAACCACTGTATTGTCTTTCGGGATGTAAATGACATCGACACGGCCGATAAGAGACTGGGCCGCCTGTTTAACTTCTGACGTCGTCGCGACAGTCGCCTCCACAGATTGGAGGTCAAGCCCTTCCATAGCCTTTTTGGCATTTTCGACATTTACTCGGGAGTTTTGTTCACCAGAATTGTAAATGATGCCCACCTTCTTCGCATCGGGGAAAAATGCTGCGATTGACTCCATTGTGTTTTTGATAGCGTCAGGATGCGTGTCTGATGTTCCTGTTGCATTTCCACCCGGGCTGTCAAAGCTTTTGACAAGTTCAGCACCGACAGGATCAGTGATTGCGGTAAATAGGATTGGAATCGTGGTTGTGGAGCTGAGAGCTGCCTGGGCGCTCGGTGTGGAGATGGCGAAAATCAAATCAACTTCATCACCTGCGAATTTTTGGGCAATTGACTGGTTGTTGCTCATGTCCCCTTGGGCAAGCTGGGTGTCAAGTTTGAGGTTGACGCCTTCTTCATAACCATTGTCTTTTAATGCTTCAATAAATCCTTCTCTGGCTGCATCAAGTGACGGATGTTCAACAATTTGCGTAATGCCGACTGTAACCGATTCTTTCGCATCCGTCTTTGCACCCGCGGTTTTTGTTTCGCCATCTGTTTCCTCGCTAGCCGACGAACCGCAGGCAGCCAGAATAATCAATACACTTACCAGTAAAACGAAACCAGCCAGTAATTTTTTCATCCAATCCCCCATTTGTTTAAAAATTAAAAAATTTCTGATATTTATTATAAAGCGAAGCATGTCCAACTTGCAATAATAATTTGTGGTTTTTCCAATGAGAGAGGCGGAATTTTCAGGGGGATTTTCCTTATTGAACGGAACAGGAGTCAATAAAAGACCTTTAGGTAATAATGGATGGGCCCTGGCAGGCTCTTTTGTTTTGTCCGGATTCCGTTCGGAAGATTTTATTTGTTTTTCCAGCAGAGACAAACAAAATCATTTAATCTCTTCATATAAATAAGTATCAGCCGGAAAGGAATCAACTTTTCTATTAAAATATGTATAGATGATGTCATAACGGGCAATGCTTGTAATATGGAGGTGGAGGAGATGGGTTCTTATATGGCAAATAAGGCGGGGGAAACATGTGTTGTCTGTGAAGAGCCGAAAGCGAACGGTATTCATTTATATACACGGTTCATCTGCAGGGAATGCGAAAAAGAAATGGTAAAGACAGACACGAGTGATGAGAGGTATCATTTTTATTTGAAACAGTTGAAAAAGGTCCTTCAGCCTGAACAATATTCATAGTTTACAAGAATGGTCCTGGCTTCGGCACCTTATTCATGTGCAAGCCTAACGATATAAAATAGTATAACAGGTTCGGTTTTAAATACTCAGTACAAATGCAACTGACAAGATAAGAGATACTAAAATCAGTAAAAAAAAAATAAATCGGAAAAATGGCGTGTGAACTGACATCAGTTTTGACACGCCGTTTTTCTGATTTAAATTGTAAATTTCTTAGAAATGGTAGTAGTCTATTCTGGAGATCACCCGTTCCTTTCCGCGCTTGCTTTCTTTGCCGGAGATCCCGCAGGAGCATAGCGACGAGGAAGCGCACCGCCCCCCGAGGAAAGCGAGTTCCTGCTGCGTAAATCAACTTCCCGTTTAATAGTGCAAGGTATGAAGATCAAATTCCTTCCTTATTCCACAACCCTGCCCCGTTGAAGAACAAGAATACCCCATATCCACGTTGGTATTCACATAATATTCCATTTTCATTGTGATGAGGCCATTTCTATTTGAGCATTCCTTTATAAAAGACTGCCTGTTTTCTAATTGCCTCCCTGCATACAAGGCGGCTGCTTCTTGTTATAATAAAGGGAAAAGATTGAAAGTGAGATTTTTTATGAATGAGTCTTTACCGCTTTTTTCTGCACTTCAGCAGCAT
Organism: Bacillus marinisedimentorum; assembly: GCF_001644195.2. NCBI lineage: Bacteria > Bacillati > Bacillota > Bacilli > Caryophanales > Bacillaceae > Bacillus > Bacillus marinisedimentorum. Next base: position 4,087 of record NZ_LWBL02000061.1, read on the forward strand.
GACAGGCAGCATCCGGTTTCCTTTCATGTTCCTGGCCATAAATATGGTAACGTCTTCCCAAAAGCCGGGACGGATTACTTTGCAAATGTATTGAAACTGGATGCGACCGAGCTTTCCGGCCTTGATGATTTGCATGATCCGGAAGGGCCGATCAAGAAGGCGCAGGAATTTGCCGCAGCTTTCTATGGTGCAGATGAAACGTTTTTTCTTGTAAATGGGACCACTGCCGGGAATTTGGCGATGATTTTTTCGGTTTGCGGTGAGGATGATGTCGTGCTAGTCCAGCGGAACAGCCATAAATCGATCATGAACGGGTTGCAGCTTTCCGGTGCCAGGCCTGTTTTTCTGGTTCCAGATACCGAACAGCAAACGATGACGGCAGGCAAGGTGGGCGCAGAAGCGGTCAGGGAAGCGATCAGGCGCTATCCTGATGCCAGGGCATTGATTTTGACCCATCCGAGTTATTACGGGTTGGCATGGGATCTCGAAGAAGTGATCGCTTCCGCTCATGACAGCAATATTCCGGTGCTTGTCGACGAGGCTCACGGTGCTCATTTCGCCATCGGATGTCCTTTCCCGGATTCCGCTCTCCAGTACGGAGCAGATGCGGTTGTCCAATCGGCTCATAAGACGCTCCCTGCCATGACAATGGCTTCTTTTTTACATGTACAGGGGCATCGGATTGACAGGGATAAACTTGCACATTACCTAGCGATGCTGCAATCAAGCAGTCCGTCTTATCCGCTGATGGCATCACTTGATCTTGCAAGATATTATATTGAAAAAATGAAACCGAATGCGGCAGTCATTGCCTCACGCAGCATGGAGTTCAGGGAGAAACTCGGCCAGTCCTCTTTGCTGAATATAATCGATCATGCGGAAGGATACAGGCTTGACCCTCTGAAGGTCACGGTGCAGCCGGCCGGAAATATTTCCGGCTACATGCTTCATGATATTCTTGCTGAACACCGCATATTTGCGGAGCTTGCTGATCCATTGAATGTGCTGCTCGTCCTGCCGCTTTCCTGCGATTTTCCGGCACTGGAAATGGCGGAGCGCATTATCGGAGCGCTTTCCAAAACACCGGGCCTGCAGGGGCTGAACACACATGCCTTCAAGCAGCGCCGCCAGGCGGACCGGTTAGAAGAATTGCCGTACTCCTATCATGAGTTAAAACAATTCGAAATGGAACGGATCAGGTTTTCACAGGCGCTCGGCTGCATTGCGGCAGAACCGGTCATTCCTTATCCGCCGGGCATCCCGCTTTTGCAGACCGGTGAACAAATCACCATGGTGCATTATAATGAAGTAAGGAATCTTGCGGCACACGGCACAAAATTCCAGGCAAAACACCATCCGCTCGATGACGGAATATTGGTTTACAGCATAAAATAGATAAGACAGCAAAAGGAGAATCGTTGTGAGAGGGTTATTTATTACGTTTGAAGGTCCTGATGGGGCCGGCAAGTCGACCCAGATAAAGAAACTGGCAAGTTATCTGGAAGAACAGGGCATTCCATTTTTATTTACAAGAGAACCCGGCGGGACGGCTATCAGTGACAGGGTCCGTTCTTTGATCCTGGATCCGGAACATACAGAAATGAGAAATGAAACAGAGGCACTGTTATATGCGGCATCCCGTGCCCAGCATGTAAGAGAAAAAATTGTACCTGCCGTGGATGAAGGCAAGGTGGTGCTGTGCGACAGGTTTGTTGATGCGTCAATCGCCTATCAAGGATATGGGCTTGGCATTGATCTGGATCAGATCAAACAGATCAATGCGTTTGCAACAGGCGGCGTAGCGCCGGATCGCACATATATGATTGACGTGCCTGCTGAAGAGGGCAAAAAACGGCTCATTGAACGATCGGCTGGCCAGGAAGGGATGGACCGCATCGAACAGAAGCAGCTTGACTATCATGAAAGAGTCCGTGAAGGATTCCACGCCATCTGCCGCGAAAATGAAAACCGGATTGCCCTTATAGACGGAGTCCGGCCAGTGGAAGAAATTTTTACGGAGATAAGGGAAGACTTTGCCCGTCTCCTGAATTCCCATTCCAATTCCTAAGAAAGGATGAAATGGCATGAAAGTGGTTATGGCAGTCGTACAGGATAAAGACAGCAACCGGTTATCAGATGCCCTGGTGGATAAAAATTACCGTGCCACCAAACTTGCGAGCACGGGAGGATTTTTGCGGGCCGGAAATACAACGTTCATTATCGGTGTCAAAGATGAGGAAGTGGACGATGTGCTTGGCCTCATCAAGGAAAACTGCTCGCACCGCAACCAGCTTGTCGCACCGGTTTCACCGATGGGCGGCAATGCTGATTCTTATGTTCCGTATCCGGTTGAAGTCGAAGTCGGGGGAGCTACTGTGTTTGTTGTTCCTGTTGAGCAGTTCCACCAATTTTAAACGGTAACAGAAAAAAGGCTGCAAGTATAAGACTGCGTTTAGGGTTAAATTGACAGCCTTCAATAAAGGGGAAGTGAATCTTGAAAATCAACCATGAACTCAGGCCGAGACTGGAAAACAGCCGGCCTGAAGCAAACAGGCAGCAGCCGTCTTCCGCTTCTTTCGGAAAGTATGTCCAAAACCATGGCGAAAAGCTGCAGCTTGAACAGCTTAATATGTTGATGGCCGATATTGAAAAGCAAGGTGCACGGCTTGTGCGCTCGCGTAATTTCCAGGACCTGGCCCGTTATAAAAACATGGTGAAGCAATTTCTGAAAGAGGCAGTCAACTCCGGCCTTGATTTAAAAAAGTCCAATAGCTGGAATGGCCAGGGACACAGGACGCTCACCATTGTCGAACAGGTGGATGAGCAGCTTTCAGCACTGACGGATGAAGTGCTGATGAAAGAACAGAAATCAATCGATCTCCTTGACCGCATCGGCGAAATCAAGGGTCTTTTAGTGAATTTATATACGTAAGAGAGTGATCAGACATGCCGACATGGGAAGAATTAAGCGAACAGCAGCCGACCGTAGTCAAAATGGTGGCCAACAGTTTAAAAAAGGATCGGATCGCCCATGCCTATCTTCTTGAAGGCGGTCGCGGCACCGGGAAACAGGCTGTCGCTTCACAGCTGGCCAAAAGCCTTTTTTGCAAACAGAAAAATGAACAGCAGGAACCATGCGGCACCTGTACAGATTGCCGAAGGATCGACTCCGGAAACCACCCGGATGTCCATTTCATAGAACCCGACGGCCAATCCATAAAAATTGACCAAATCCGCCAGCTCCAGAAGGAATTTGCCTATACTGGCATGGAATCGAATAAAAAGGTTTACATTTTGAAGCATGCCGACAAAATGACGGTGCAGGCGGCCAACAGTTTATTGAAATTTTTGGAAGAACCGAGTAAAATGACAGTGGCACTTCTTTTGACAGAGAATGTACATCGCATGCTTGATACAATCATTTCCAGGTGCCAGGTCCTTTCGTTCCGTCCACTGCCGCCGGAGGGACTTGAGAAGGCACTTGAACAAACGGAGATATCCCGCCCGGTCGCCAGACTGTCCGCTGCGCTGGTAAGCGACCTGGCAGAAGCGGAAAATCTTGCCCGTGATGAATGGTTTGTACAAGCACGTGCGATAATGATACAATTAAATGAGGTCTTTTTACAAAGGCCCCATCAAGCATTGCTGTTCATCCAGAATAATTGGCTGCAGCATTTCAAAGATAAAGAGCAGCAGGACCGAGGCCTTGACTTGCTGCTTTTATGGTATAAAGATTTAATGTATATGCAGATCGACGATGAAGAACGAATCATCTATTATGATCAGCTCGATCTGTTAAAGCAACAGGCTCTGCGCTCATCACAAAAGCGGATAACCGACCAGATGACTGCTGTACTCGAGGCGAAACGACGTCTGGGTGCGAACATGAATCCACAGCTTTTAATGGAACAGCTCGTGCTCAGGCTGCAGGAGGGATAATGCTTTGTACGAAGTTGTGGGAGTCCGCTTTAAGAAAGCGGGAAAAATCTATTATTTTGACCCTGCAGATTTTCCTGTTTCAGCTGGTGACTTTGTAATCGTGGAAACAGTCAGAGGAATCGAATACGGAAAAGTGGTAATAGATAAGAAAAAAGTCGATGAAAATGATATTGTTCTTCCACTGAAGAAAGTCATCCGTATCGCTGACCAGAAAGATCAGCTGGCGGTTAAAGATAACAAAGATGCTGCTCAAGAGGCGTTTGACGTTTGCGTCAAAAAGATCGATGAGCATGAACTGGAAATGAAACTCGTTGATGTCGAGTATACATTTGACCGGAACAAAGTGATTTTTTACTTTACGGCTGACGGCCGGGTCGATTTCCGTGAACTGGTCAAAGACCTCGCATCCATTTTCCGGACCCGGATTGAGCTTCGGCAAATCGGGGTGAGGGATGAAGCGAAGATGCTCGGCGGTATTGGCCCATGCGGCAGAATGCTGTGTTGTTCCACGTTCCTTGGTGATTTCGAGCCTGTATCTATCAAAATGGCCAAAGACCAGAATTTATCGTTGAATCCGACGAAAATCTCAGGGCTTTGCGGCCGCTTGATGTGCTGCTTGAAATACGAAAACGATACGTACGAAACAGCAAAGAAGGAATTGCCTGATGTCGGGCAAAAAATTGACACGCCACAGGGTGCAGGACGGGTAACCGGACTGAATATTTTGGAACGGCTTGTCCGGATTGAGATTGCAGAGCAGGAACGCACGATTGAATATACGCTTGATGAGTTGATCAAAGAAGGGGCAGTATCCACCCAATCGACGGAATAACAAGGTGGGGTTATCGTGGACAGGAAAGAAATTTTCGATCAAGTAAGCAATATGGAGGAACAGATCGGCCATCTCTATAAGCAGCTGGGCGCCTTGAAACAGCAGCTTGCCGAAACCATCGAAGAGAACCAGCATCTGCGAATGGAAAATGAAAACCTCCGCAAAAGGCTTGATCCGCCGCAGGAAAAGAAAGCTCCAAAGAAAAAATCAGGCCGTAAGGGACCAAAGCAGCCTGGCATCGGAGAGGGATATGACAACCTGGCCCGCCTTTACCAGGAAGGTTTCCACATTTGCAACCTCCATTACGGAAGTGTCCGCAAAGAAGGAGACTGCCTGTTTTGCCTTTCCTTTCTAAATAAACAATAACAGCCAAAGCCCTTTCGGAAACGAAAGGGCTTTTTTTATGGAGCCATTGCCAGGCAATTGCCAGGCAATTAATAGGTAATTAATATTCTAATAAAACATATATCGGCTGCACGATTCGAAGACGGGACTTGTTTTGTGTATAATGACAGAAAGAAACATGCACCGCTGAAAGGACGAATAATCGATGGTTACGCTATATGATGATGAACGGCTTGATTATTTGCTGGCAGATGAGAGGATGCGGATTATTCAAAGCCCATCCGTTTTTGCTTTTTCACTTGATGCTGTATTGCTGTCACACTTTGCTTACGTTCCGATCCAGAAAGGGAACTTGATTGACCTTTGTACAGGAAACGGCGTCATTCCGTTATTTTTAAGCAAACGGACGAAGGGGCAAATCACTGGTGTGGAACTGCAGGAGCGGATTTACAGCATGGCTGTCAGGAGCGTTGAATTGAATGGCCTTTCTGACCGGCTGCACATGATCCATGGTGATATTAAAGATATGCCGGTGAAGCTCGGACACGGCAAATATGACATCGTGACCTGTAATCCGCCTTATTTTCCGACACCGGGTAAAAACGAACATAATGAAAACATGCACCTTGCTATTGCCAGGCATGAAATAACGCTCTCCCTTGAGGATGTTGTGAAAGTGAGCAGCCAGCTGCTGCGGACAGGCGGGAAGGCGGCATTCGTCCACCGGCCGGGCCGGCTGGCAGAATTGATGGATATGATGCGCAAGTACAAAATTGAACCGAAACGGGTCCAATTTGTCCATCCGAAAGCGGGGAAAGAGGCGAATATGCTGCTCGCGGAAGGGACAAAAGGCGGAAAACCGGATGTGAAGGTGCTTCCCCCGATAACGGTTTATAAGGAAAACAATGAATACACGGATGAAGTGCAGGAGATTCTGTATGGAAAACGGTAAATCGCACGTTGTCTATATTCTGGAATGCAGCGATAAAACGTATTACACCGGCTATACCAACGACCTTGATAAACGGATTGCGAAGCATCAGAGCGGAAAAGGAGCAAAATATACCCGGGGACGATCTCCGCTGAAGCTTATGTTTACAAAAGGGTTTGCAACGAAGGAAGAAGCGATGAAGGAAGAGTACCGGATAAAAAGGCTTTCGAGAAAAGAGAAGGAAAAACTGTTTGATAAAGGAGAAGATTGATGGTGTGGCAGCAGCAAAGCTATCGGGACAGTGAAGGAGGCAAGCTTTACCTCGTTCCCACCCCGATCGGAAACCTTGAAGACATGACGTACCGGGCAGTGAAAGTGCTGCAGGATGCAGACTTGATTGCAGCGGAAGACACAAGGCATACGAGGAAGTTATGCAATGCATTTGAAATCACGGCGCCTGTCGTAAGTTATCATGAACATAACAAAGAAAAGAGCGGAATCCGCCTCATTCAAGATATCCAGGAAGGGAAAACTGTAGCCCTCGTCAGTGATGCCGGAATGCCCAGTATTTCCGACCCTGGCTTTGAACTCGTCCAGGCTGCGCTTCAGGAACAGATGCCGGTCATTCCGCTGCCCGGCGCGAACGCTGCTCTCACAGCGCTGATCGCTTCAGGATTGAAGCCGCAGCCGTTTTATTTTTTCGGCTTTTTGAACCGGAATAAAAAAGAACGGCGCGAGCAGCTGAAACGCCTGAGCAAAATGGAAGACACGATTATTTTTTACGAAGCCCCGCACCGGCTCAAGAACACATTGCTGGATATTGAAAAAGTCCTCGGCAGCCGCAGGATTGTGCTTTCCCGTGAACTGACCAAAAAGTTTGAGGAATTCATAAGGGGAACGGTGCAGGAAGCACTGGAGTGGGTGAATCAAAACGAAGTGCGCGGCGAATTTTGTGTCCTTGTCGAAGGCGGTGAAAAAAGCAATGGGGAAGAGCCGGCCTGGTGGGATGCTCTTTCAGTCATAGAACACGTCGAACATTATCTTTCTGAAGAAGGCCTTAAACCGAAGGAAGCTGTCAAAAAAGCAGCCGAAGACCGGAGTATGCCGAAACGGGAAGTATATCAGATTTATCATGTTGAAAATGAGGACTGAGACCGGGGCGGGATGTATTGGAAATCACATTATGCTGAAACGGAAAGGCATCAGGCTTCTAATGGAAACGATTCACCACTTTAAATCGTACATTCCCCTACCAACGCGAATATAAAAGAAAAAATCCTGCCGGGTTCCGGCAGGATTTCGTCGTGCTTTTATGCTTTTTGCATGCTGTCTTTCAATTCGTTCATGATCTGTTCAGCGCCTTCTTTGCTGAGGATGATCTTTCCGCCTGCAAGTGAAATGTTCTCATCGGAAACTTCACCAGTTACAGCACAAGTCATGTTTGGCTTGTACTTCTTCAGGATGATGCGGTCATCGTCCACGTAGATTTCTAATGCGTCTTTTTCTGCGATTCCAAGTGTACGGCGCAGTTCGATTGGAATTACCACACGGCCAAGTTCATCAACTTTACGTACAATACCTGTAGATTTCATTTTGTTTCTCCTCCACCATAAAACTTTTTTGGATTCGTCATGTTTCGACATCTCTAATCTGATATTATCATACCAGTGTTTCCCAAAGAAATCAATTAATTTGTTATACAGAATGTGTTAGTTTACATAAATATTGTATAAATTTTTTTAAAAACCTTTGAAAAACCGGCTGAATGCTTGTGAAAAAAAGGATAAACAGTTCAAATTAGTATTTTTTGAAAAGTATTGTTTTGGAAAAATCCGTATGGATGTTTCTTTCATTATAGCGTTATTTCGACAATTTTCTACAAATATTTTCGACAAAAACCAGTTCCTTTTTATGGGTGGCTGATTATAAGGCTGGAGGAAAATGCCGCCTCTTGACAATAAAAAGGCGGATTAGGTATATTTTGTTGAAAAAAGAGGGTAAAATGAAGGGAAAATGGCTGGCGGATCAGTTTAGAATGCCTGCACAATGAGTGTGGGCTTTTGGCATTTCGCCCAACCTGTCATAATTCAGGATTTTCCTATCAATATGATAAAATAAAAGAAGTTTGGAACCGCAACTGAATAAAGGGTAAGGAGGAACGTTCATGGCTGAACAGAAGAAAACATTTTATCTAACAACGCCTATTTATTATCCGAGTGACAAGTTACATATCGGACATGCATATACAACGGTGGCCGGGGATGCGATGGCCCGCTATAAGAGGCTGCGCGGCTATGATGTGATGTATCTGACCGGAACGGATGAACATGGACAGAAAATTCAGCGGAAAGCCGGAGAAAAAGGGGTAACTCCACAGCAATTCGTGGATGAGGTCGTTGAAGGCATTCAGGATTTATGGAAGAAACTTGATATTTCTTATGATGATTTCATCCGGACAACAGAAGAACGCCACAAGCAGGTCGTGGAGAAAATATTCAAACAGCTCGAAAACCAGGGTGATATTTACCTGGATCAATATGAAGGCTGGTATTGTACGCCGTGTGAATCCTTCTTTACGGACCGGCAGCTCAATGAAGGAAGCTGCCCTGACTGCGGCCGGCCGGTTGAAAAGGTGAAAGAGGAATCCTATTTCTTTAAGATGAGCAAGTATGCAGACCGCTTGCTCGAATATTATGAGGAAAATCCTGACTTCATCCAGCCGGAATCCCGGAAAAATGAAATGATCAACAATTTCATCAAGCCGGGACTTGAAGATCTTGCTGTATCACGGACGACATTTGATTGGGGTGTAAAAGTTCCCGGTAATCCGAAGCATGTCATCTATGTTTGGATCGATGCGCTGTCCAATTACATTACCGCACTCGGTTACGGCACCGAAAATGATGAGAAATACCAGAAATATTGGCCGGCGGACGTCCATTTGATCGGCAAGGAAATTGTCCGTTTCCATACGATTTACTGGCCGATCATGCTGATGGCACTGGATCTGCCCCTTCCGAAAAAGGTGTTTGCCCATGGCTGGCTGCTGATGAAAGACGGCAAAATGTCCAAGTCGAAAGGCAATGTCATCGATCCGATTTCATTGATTGACCGGTACGGCCTTGATTCGCTCCGGTATTATTTGCTGAGGGAAGTGCCGTTCGGTTCTGACGGCGTCTTTACGCCGGAAGGGTTTGTGGAACGGATCAATTATGATCTGGCAAACGATCTAGGCAACCTCGTGAACCGGACCGTGGCAATGATCGACAAGTATTTTGACGGCAAGATCCCTGCATACACAGGATCCGAAACCCCTTTTGATGACCCGCTTGTCGAATTGAACCATGTGACAGTTGAAAAAGTGGAAGATGCCATGGAAAACATGGAGTTCTCGATTGCACTTTCCGCCATATGGCAGCTTGTGAGCAGAACGAACAAATATATCGATGAAACGATGCCGTGGGCGCTTGCGAAAGATGAACATGAAAAAGACCAGCTGGCATCGGTAATGGTTCATCTGGCTGAATCAATCCGCCACATCGCGATTATGCTGCAGCCGTTCTTGACCCGTGCCCCTCAAGAAGTATTCAGGCAGCTCGGCATCGAAGGCGGTGATGCGACCGGATGGGGTACGCTCTATAACTTCAGCGCCATCCCACAGGGGACTGCCGTCCAAAAAGGCGAACCGATCTTCCCTCGCCTTGAAGTCGATAAAGAAGTCGAGGCCATTAAGAGCGATATGCAAAGCACAGCGCCAAAACCAGAGCCTGAAACGAAGAAAGAGGAAGAACCGGAAGAACAGGCTTCAGAAATCACCATCGATGAGTTTGCAAAAATAGACTTGCGTGTGGCCGAAGTCATCGGGGCCGAAAAAGTGAAAAAGGCGGATAAGCTTTTAAAAATCCAGCTTGACCTCGGTTATGAAAAACGCCAGGTCGTCTCAGGCATCGCCAAATACTATTCGCCTGATGATCTTGTCGGCAAGAAGGTGATTGTCGTCGCCAACCTGAAACCTGTAAAGCTGCGGGGGGAACTGTCCGAAGGCATGATTCTCGCCGGAGAAAAAGACGGCAGCCTCTCTCTCGCATCCGTCGATCAAAACCTTCCGAACGGATCGAAAGTCAAATAACTTTTCATATTGAATGAAACCCGGTACTATTGAAGAAATCCCTTTCATGGGGTTTCTTTTTTTTTCTAAAACGCGGCTGTCCCGATGAAGCCTTTTTTAGGCGGCGGCGGGTGCAAATGTATTGTGCAGCTGGGAATACTGTGAAAATGAGTCCTTCCGCATGTTTGATTACAAGTCTTTGGGGTATATGGAGATGTGACAAACAATACAGCGCTGTAACAAAAATGTAAAGCGACCGTTACCTTGTAAAAAATTTTTTCTGCTATACTAATGTCGTACCGGGAAAAAAGGCTCATTTCCTTATTTTTCCATAATCCGAAAGAAGGAGTTTGTGCCCGGCACGGTACTGAAAAAAAGGAGTTATCAGGATGTTATTTGATACACATACCCATTTGAACGCAGAGCAGTTTGATGAAGACCGCCAGGAAGTGATTCAGCGTGCCCTTGATGCAGGGGTATCCCGAATGGTTGTCGTCGGATTCGACCGCAAAACGATTCCGGAAGCAATTGAAATGGCGGAAACGCATGATTTCATTTATGCCGCTGTGGGCTGGCATCCGGTAGACGCCATTGATATGACAGATGAAGACCTTGACCAAATCGAAAAACTGGCCGAACATCCCAGGGTTGTTGCCATCGGGGAAATCGGACTCGACTATCACTGGGATAAATCGCCGAAAGATGTGCAGCAGGAAGTGTTCAGAAGGCAGATCCGCCTGGCGCGCAAAGTTAAATTGCCGATCGTTATACATAATCGTGATGCAACACAAGACGTGATCGACATACTTAAGGAAGAAAACGCCGCAGAGGTTGGGGGCATTATGCACTGCTTCAGCGGCAGCCCGGAAATCGCCAGGGAAGCTGTGGATATGGATTTCTACATCTCGCTCGGAGGACCGGTCACATTCAAAAACGCAAAAAAACCGAAAGAAGTAGCTGTAGATATTCCGCTTGAACGTCTTCTGGTCGAGACTGATTGTCCGTATCTCGCCCCGCATCCAAACAGGGGGAAACGGAACGAACCGGCATATGTTAAGCTTGTCGCCGAGCAAATAGCCGACCTGAAAGGACTTTCTTACGAAGAAGTGGCAAAAAAAACGTCCGACAATGCCAGACAACTTTTTGGCATTTAACGGACAGATTTTTGTCGTTTGGTCTCGGAGTTCCGCTAAAAAAGGAATGAAAGCGGTGTTCTATCCGCACTTTTACCTTCATACGATAAAGTTGTCGATGATTTTTTGTTGCCATGCATAGCTTTTTCAGCATAATGGGACATAGGCGGGAGACAGAGAGAGTAAGACAGAGCTCAGATTATCATTCATTCGGTATGCAGAGGAGGCGCATAGCATGTTCAAAAGCATGAGAGAAATGAGATTCCGACCCGGAAACGGGAAAAAAATCGGAATGATCGCCGCAATCTCAGTGGCACTTCTGGCAGTATTCGCTTTTTTCTCCTACGAAGTAACAAAAGCTTCTGTCACACTGGTGATTGACGGGGAAAAACAAACAATTCGGACTCATGCTCGAAATGTTGAAGAATTGCTTTCTGAGCAAAACATTACGTTTAAGGAACAGGATATCCTGGTTCCTGCAGGCGAAACGCAGCTGTTCAGCAGTATGAATGTCATGTATAAACCCGCCAGGTCCGTTACGTTCACGCAGGACGGCAGCAAAGAAGAAGTTTTCACAACAGCACATACAGTTTCCGATCTTATCGCGGAGCTCGGTATCGATGTAGGCGAGCATGACAAAATTGAACCTGCCCTGGATACTGTCCTGGCAGAAGACATGAAAGTTTCGTTACAACAAGCTTTCCCGGTCGTTTTGGAGGATGGCAACGAAAAGAAGGAAACCTGGGCCACTTCGACTACGGTCGCTGACTTTTTGAAACAGCATGATGTAAAACTCAATGAACTGGACAAAGTAAAGCCCGCAAAAGATCAATTGATCTCCAAGGATACGACTGTCAAAATCATCCGAGTAGAAAAGGTCACCGATGTAGTGGAAGAGCCTGTGGATTACGCGGTTGTCACCCGTAAGGATGAAAACCTGAAAAAAGGGACGGAAAAAGTGGTTGAATCCGGGGAAAAGGGCAAGGTCGAGAAGCACTATGAAGTGGTTCTCGAAAACGGCAAAGAAGTTTCCAGAAAGCTTGTCAAAACAGAAACTGTGAAGGAAAGCAAGGACAGAGTTGTCGCGGTTGGGACAAAAGTGATCAGCCAGCCGGTATCGCGCAGCACCGGTTATAAGCAAACGAGCACAGCGAAAAGCACCGCACCTTCCGGGAAGGCGTTCTATGTAAGCAGCACTGCATATACAGCTTCATGCAACGGCTGTTCCGGTGTTACCGCCACCGGCATTAATTTGAAGACGAATCCGAATGCGAAAGTCATTGCCGTCGACCCGAATGTAATCCCGCTCGGCACCAGGGTATATGTTGAAGGCTATGGCTATGCGACTGCCGCTGATACTGGCGGTGCCATCAGGGGCCACAAAATTGATGTATTCTTCCCGTCAAAGTCTCAGGCATACAGCTGGGGAAGAAGAACTGTCAAAATTACGATCGTAAAATAAGCGAACCAGCACAGGGGAACTTTCCTCTGTGCTTTTTTGCTGTTAAGGAAATTATAAAAATGTTGCGTTGTGGATAAAAAGCGAGAAGGGAGTCATCCAGCTCCAGGCGCCAGCGGCTATCGTCATAAGCGGTGACCCCTTCGGAAGGAAGATCACCCTCCTGCGGGTACCCCCGCTTATGCGTACGCCGCTAAGCGGGCGCCTTGCGCTTTTGTTCTGGGTTGGTCTGTTTTATTAATGGGCAGACCCGATTTTTCATTTTGTGCAATTCCGTTATAATAGAGGGAAAAGTAAAGCTGTCAATTATACAGACGAAGGAACGTGCCTGTTTGTTTCAACATTTGGAGGAAAAAATGAAAATTAAAGAAATTATTGTGGTTGAAGGAAAAGATGATACCGTGGCCATTAAGAGAGCGGTTGGTGCAGATACGATTGAAACGAACGGATCTGCTGTCAATGCGGTTACGCTGGAAAAAATCAAGCTCGCTCATGAAAAGCGGGGTGTGATTATTTTTACAGATCCTGATTTCCCGGGCGGCCGGATTCGGACAATCGTCTCCCAGTATGTTCCGGGCTGCAAGCATGCATTTTTGCCGAAGCAGGAAGCGATCGCCAAAAATGGCAAGGGGCTTGGGATTGAACACGCCAGTCCTGAGGCAATCCGGCAAGCGCTCGCGAATGTCCATGAGGAAATGGATGAGCTTAAAGAGGAAATCCCATGGAATGACCTTGTGCAGGCCGGCTTGATTGGCGGCCCGCATGCGAAAGCCAGGAGGGAAAAGCTTGGTGAACGTCTCAGAATCGGGTATACGAACGGAAAGCAGCTCCATAAAAAGCTGCTGATGTTCCAGATATCCCGCCAGGATTTTATCCTTGCCCTTGAAAGTATATTACAGGAGGAAGAACATGACTAAAGATATCGCGACACCGATACGGACAAAAGAAATCCTGGAAAAGTTCGGCTTTTCATTCAAAAAGAGTCTCGGACAAAATTTCCTGATCGATCCGAATGTCCTCAAGAAAATTGTCAGCCAGTCGGGATTGTCAAAAACAAGCGGGGCAATTGAAATCGGTCCGGGCATCGGTGCGCTCACTGAGCAGCTGGCCAGGACGGCAGGAAAAGTGGTGGCGTTCGAAATCGACCAGCGGCTGCTGCCTATCCTTGATGAAACGCTTGCCCCTTATGATAATGCAACGGTCATCCATAAAGATGTCCTGAAAGCGGACGTGCGGCAAGTCATTGAAAAGGAATTTGCGGACTTTGAAGATATCTGGGTTGTCGCCAATCTGCCGTACTATGTCACAACCCCGATTTTGATGAAATTGCTTGAAGAAGATTTGCCGATCAAAGGGATTGTCGTGATGATCCAGAAGGAAGTGGCAGACCGGATAGCGGCCAGCCCTGGCACGAAGGATTACGGATCGCTGTCGATTGCGGTTCAATACTATACAGAAGCGGAAACAACTGTGACAGTGCCGAAAACCGTTTTTATCCCGCAGCCTAACGTTGATTCTGCCGTTATACGGCTGACGAAACGGGCACAGCCTCCGGTTGATGTGAAGGATGAGTCCCTGTTTTTCTCAGTTGTAAGGTCGTCCTTTGCCCAGCGCCGTAAAACGATTCTGAACAACCTGGGACACAACCTCTCAGATCTCTTTGACAAACAGGCAGTTGCCGAAAGCCTGGAAGCCGCGGGAATCGACCCCAAAAGGCGCGGCGAAACGCTGTCGATAGAGGAATACGGGCGGTTGAGCAACGTATTATATGAAAAAATGCAGTAGTTGTTTATTCAAGTAAAAGAAGAGCGGCGTTTTGTCCCGGCGGCAAGGTTCAGATTCTGCCAGGTAAGAAATGCGGTTGTGAAGACCAGCTTAATTCCGTTCTTTAAGCGCATTTAATGTCACATTTCCCCCCGATTCCCATAGGCTATTGTAAAGGTGGTTGGAGAAAGGGGGAATACCTATGCTTATACAAGTCGGAGATATTGTCGGCAGAAAATCTTACGGCTGCGATTTGTTATTCCGCGTCATTGAAGTTCTAGAAAAGGATGAAGAAAAAATTGCAATTTTAGCCGGGGAAGAAGTCAGGCTGGAAGCAGATGCGCCGATTGACGACCTGGTCACCATCTCAGACGATGAATTGAAAAAGCGCCAGAAAGAAGCGAGAGAACGGGAGGATACGTCGCTCCGCCTGTTCCGCCAGGATCACCATACACTGAGGGAAAAAAGCGAGTATTTCGCAACAGCGGGTTATAACAGTGACAGCAGAAACTATTTTCAACTGCCGGGGCGTGTCCTGCACCTTGATGGGGACGCCCTTTACTTAAAAAAATGTATGGAATTGTACAGGAAATTGAATGTTCCTGTTTACAGCGTCTATATTGATGAAAAAGAAATGCCGGAGAAAATAGAGGGCTTGATGGATAAAGTGCGGCCGGATATCCTTGTCATCACCGGTCATGATGCATATTTGCCGGCCAAGGGTTCACCGGACGAGTTAAAAGCTTACCGCCATTCAAGGCAATTTGCCCAGACGGTGAAGGCAGCCAGGCGAAAAGTTCCCCATCTTGACCAGCTTGTCATTTTTGCCGGTGCCTGTCAGTCCCACTTTGAATCACTAATCAGGGCGGGGGCTAATTTTGCCAGTTCTCCGTCCCGCGTGAATATACATGCGCTTGATCCTGTATATGTCGTCGCCAAACTGAGCTATACCCCTTTTATGGACCGTATCAACGTGTGGGATGTCCTCCGCAACACCTTGACAGGCGAAAAGGGACTTGGCGGCATTGAAACACGGGGACTGCTCCGGACCGGCATGCCCTACAAACAGCCGCAGGAATCGGAAGCCGAAGCGGAATCGGAAGCTTGAGCCTTTAACTTCGTGTTAAAGGCGTTTTTTTTATGGACGTGATTGCCAGGCAATTGCCTGGCAATCGAAGAGGCATCCAAAAGCCGTAACATTCGCAATTGGCACAAATCGGCTTCGGCAGCAGGTTTCATTTCCGGGTAAAAACTGTATGAGTGCCGGGCGCGGTCTGTTATATAAAGGGGATTTTGCAAATTATGGCGAAAAAGATCATAAAAACAAATATAGATTACATATTTTTAACACTTTGAGGAAAACTAAAAAAAGTTTGGTGAACAAGCACTAAACACATTGACATTCAATTTGTTTACTTGCTATAATATAAAATTTATTTGACTGGTATTTCCAAAGGTGTTATAATGGAGTTCAGTGAGGTGGAGTGAAATTGGGTAAAAATATTGCTGAAATCAAAAGTTCGTTGGATCAGAATTTGGGCAAGCGATTAACGTTAAAAGCGAATGGCGGGCGCCGTAAAACCATTGAACGTTCAGGAGTTTTAGCTGAGACATACCCGGCAGTTTTCATCGTTGAGCTTGACCAAAGTCAAAATGCATTTGAACGTGTTTCATACAGTTATGCAGATGTATTAACTGAGACTGTGGAATTGAGATTTCAATAATCACCAGGAACGGCATAAAGTGGGCAGCGGACTCTACAGTTTGCTGCTTTTTTATTTGGCCTTTGCCCTAAAGGCAGAAAACCTATGTCAGCAGTAAGGCATGGTCTGACAGAGCTTTTTGGACTGCCTTTGCTTGCAAAAATCAAACCCATATCTGGCGTCCGGCGGCGGCTCTCCATAAAACGTTTCAAATAATCATACATAGTGAATCCATCTCTTTTTCATACTAAGTAATGTCGCAGCAGTAACGAAAGGAGTCCCTGTGAATGGGCAGACGCAGAGGAATGATGTCAGACCGATTCAAAGAGGAACTAGCCAGAGATCTTGGGTTTTACGAAACGGTCCAGCAGGACGGCTGGGGAGGCATCCGCTCGAGGGATGCAGGCAACATGGTGAAACGTGCCGTTGAAATCGCCCAGGCGCAGCTTGCGGACCAGCAGCGGCACCAGTAATGAAAGGAACCGGAGCAGAAATGCTTCGGTTTTTTTATTGTTAAGGAAATTATAAAATGTTGTGGATAAAAAGCCAGAAGAGAATCGTCCAGCTTCAGGCGCCAGCGGCTATCGTCATAAGCGGTGCCCCTCCGGGAGGAAAGGAGCACCACCTCCCTGCGGGAATCCCCGCTTATGCGTACGCCGCTAAGCGGGCGCATTGCGCATTTGATCCTCTACTCTACAGGGGGAGTATTTCAACACAGTGGCCAAATTTAAGAATATGATAAACCGACTGCACCTAGGGATCACAATCGGCGCGTTTTCTTTATAGGATGAAAAAAGATCAGTCCAGCTTACCACTGAAAAAGTCCTGAGAAAAGGGCTGGTTCTTCCGAATAAACAGTGAAATTGCCAGCTCTTTCCTTCATTCATGTAAACAGTACTGCAGTTTATGATAAAATACGGAGGGAATGGAAGTTATAAAGTAGGTGAGTACGGATGAATACGATAGAAGTTAAAGCGCCGGCAAAGATCAACCTTGCCCTTGATGTATTACATAAACGTGATGACGGTTACCATGAAGTACGAATGGTCATGACGACGGTTGACCTGGCTGACAGGCTGGAGCTCAAGCTGCTCGATGAAGATATAATCACGGTTTCATCGCAAAACAGGTTCGTTCCGAGTGATGAACGGAACCTGGCTTATCAGGCAGCCGAATTGCTTAAAGAGCGCTATGGCGTTACCAAAGGCGTCCAGATCATGATTGAAAAGAACATACCGGTGGCAGCCGGCCTTGCCGGGGGGAGCAGTGATGCCGCAGCGGCATTGAGAGGGCTGAACAAGCTCTGGAATTTGCAGCTGAGTCTTGATGAATTGGCCCGGCTTGGGGCTGAAATCGGCTCAGACGTTTCGTTTTGCGTATATGGAGGGACGGCACTGGCAGAAGGACGCGGTGAAAAGATCACTGATCTTCCGGCTCCACCGCCATTCTGGGTGGTGCTCGCCAAACCTCAAAAAGGGGTCTCGACAGCCGACGTATACGGCAAGCTTAAGCTGGAGGGTGTCGATCATCCTGATATTGATGCAATGATCGCAGCAATCAACGACAAGGACTTCAGGGGAATTTGCGCCAACGTCGGCAATGTCCTCGAAACGGTTACGCTGAGTCTGCATCCAGAAGTCAAGCAAATAAAAGACAGGATGGTGCTTACTGGAGCTGATGCTGTTTTAATGAGCGGCAGCGGGCCTACCGTGTTTGCACTTATCCATCATGAAACGAAAGTACAGCGTGTTTACAACAGTCTGCGGGGTTTTTGTGAACAGGTATATGCTGTCCGGCTAATCGGAGAACGAACTTCTCTTGAATAAATCCGTACAAAAATGATATATTAGGTTTAAATTATTCGGATTTTGGAGGTTGCAGCATGAAAACAAAACGGAGCGGCAGACTTGTTGACATGACGAGATACTTACTCGAGAACCCGCACACTCTTGTGCCATTAACCTATTTTGCAGAGCGGTATAATGCGGCAAAATCATCTATCAGTGAAGATTTGACAATTGTTAAATCTGTATTTGAAGAACAGGGCACGGGCAAACTGAATACGACTGCCGGGGCGGCAGGAGGTGTAATGTTTGTTCCATCTGTTTCCCCCGGTGAGGCAAAGGCAACAATCGCCGAACTGGTTGATCGGATTGCCGATCCTGCAAGACTGCTTCCAGGCGGTTATTTGTACCTGACTGATATTCTTGGGCACCCGCGCACCGTGAACGAAATCGGGCGGCTGTTTGCAGCTGTGTTTGCTGACCGAAAAATTGATGTTGTCATGACCGTTGCCACAAAAGGGATCCCGCTAGCATATGCCGTAGCCGATCACATGAATGTTCCGGTTGTCATCGTCAGAAGAGACAGCAAAGTGACGGAAGGGTCAACGGTCAGTATCAATTATGTGTCCGGTTCAACCGGACGTATCCAGACAATGGTGCTTGCCAAACGGAGCCTGAAAAACGGTTCAAGAGTCCTGATCATCGATGACTTCATGAAAGCGGGCGGCACCATTAACGGAATGGTGAATCTGCTCCAGGAATTTGAAGCTGAGGTGGCTGGAATCGGTGTTTTGGTCGAAGCTGAAGATGTAGTGGAGCGGCTTGTCGATGAGTATATCTCCCTTGTCCAGTTAGCCGGGGTAGATGTAAAACAGCAAAAAATCAACGCTGAGGAAGGAAATTACTTCCGCTTTCTCGAATCTGCAATTCAGGAAGGAAAGGGTGATGAGGTATGAAAATCGTGGAAACTGCAGCTGCACCGCAAGCCATCGGCCCTTATTCGCAGGGCGTCATTGTGAATAACATGCTCTACAGCTCCGGTCAAATCGGCCTGACTCCAGAAGGAACCATGGCAGGTGATACGGTAGAGGAGCAGGCGCGCCAGGTGTTCGCAAATTTGGATGCTATTCTCGAAGAAGCCGGTTCGGATCGGGAAAACATCGTAAAAGTGACCGTCTATATTAAAAACATGGATGATTTTCCGCTCGTCAATGAGATTTACGGACAGTTTTTCAATGAGCATCTTCCGGCCCGTTCTACGGTGGAAGTCTCTGCACTGCCGAAAAATGCACTTGTCGAGATGGACATCATCGCCCTGGTAAAGTAATACAGGGCATACATAGGATATTTGTCGTGTTAATGGGGTTTAATTTTATTGCGTAAGAGGATTTGGACTCAAATTTTGCTGATTTTCGTCCGTTTTGTGGCTGTTATCCATCTTTTCTTGATAAATTTTTGAAAAAAGAAGGAATTGACCTAAATTGTGTTGAATAATTGGCAATAAGTTTTTATATAGGGAAAAGGTGGTGAATACAAGTGGAAGTGACCGACGTGAGATTACGCCGCGTGAATACCGAAGGGAGAATGAGAGCAATTGCATCCATTACTCTCGATCATGAATTTGTCGTTCACGACATCAGGGTAATTGACGGCAATAACGGCCTTTTTGTGGCTATGCCGAGCAAGCGCACGCCGGATGGTGAATTCAGGGATATTGCCCATCCGATCAATTCGAATACCCGTGGAAAAATTCAAGATGCCGTATTGGCTGAGTATCACCGTGCAGGTGAGGAAGAAGTGGAATATGAAGAAGCCGGTGCATCTTAAGCATCTTAAATTATTAATTCAATGACAACAGAGGTCTGACGGGCAGTCAGGCCTTTTTAATTTGGAGAAAATTTTTTATTGCATTTTACATATTCCCTTTTTGTTAAAATTTGAAACTGCAGAATTGTTTTTAGGCAGGGGTGTTGTGTATTTTAGTGCCAGGCATTCTTTGGAGGTCATCCAGCGGGTCAATGCCTGGCACTGTTTTCGGGTGTTTGTTTGGTGTTGGGATTTATTTGCATTTAACTGAAAAAATGGTGTGTATCTTAGGGCCGGGCATTCTTTGAAGGTCATCCAGTGGGTCAATGCCTGGCACTGTTTTCGGATGTTTGTTGAGTGTTTGGAATTATTTGTATTGCCGGAAAGTCTGGGTTTCTGGAACTGTTTTACAGCACGGCTTGAATCCTTGAAAAGGGCTCGTTTTTAAGATATATTCGTAATGGACAATTGACAAAAGTATGGAGGCTTATAATGATAAATCGATATGCTGTCATTCTGGCTGCCGGACAGGGTACAAGAATGAAGTCGAAATTGTACAAGGTGCTTCATCCCGTTTGCGGAAAGCCGATGGTTGAACATGTTGTTGACCAGGTATCAAAGATGGATCTTGAGAAAATCGTCACGATAATTGGCCACGGAGCGGAGAAAGTACAATCTCAGCTTGGCGACCGTTCTGAATATGCCCTTCAGGAAGAACAGCTGGGCACAGCGCATGCAGTGATGCAGGCTGAACCGGTTCTCGGGGGAAAAGATGGGGTAACCCTTGTTGTATGCGGTGATACACCGCTGGTAACTTCTGAAACGATGGAAGCGCTTTTAAAGCGCCATGAAGAAACAGGGGCAAAAGCGACCATTCTTACCGCTGAACCTGAAGATGCAACTGGATATGGACGCATTATCCGCAACAGTGAAGGAAATGTGGAGCGGATTGTTGAGCATAAGGATGCGTCGGAAGAAGAAAGAAATGTAAAAGAGATAAATACAGGTACGTATTGCTTTGACAATAAGGTGCTTTTCGAACTTCTGAAAGAAGTCGACAACGATAACGTCCAGGGTGAGTATTACTTGCCGGATGTCGTTGAATTGCTGAAAAAGCAAGATGAAGTCGTAACAGCTTACCAGACACCGGACTTTGATGAGACCCTCGGTGTAAATGACCGGGTTGCCCTTTCGAAAGCAGAAACAATCATGAAGAGGCGGATTAATGAGCAGCATATGAGAAATGGGGTCACGATTATTGATCCTGACAATACGTATATTTCCCCGGATGCGGAAATCGGCAGGGACACAGTTTTACAGCCGGGCACCGTCATTAATGGAAAGACAACGATAGGTGAAGATTGTGTCATTGGTCCGAACACCGAGATCACCTCATGTTCAGTTGGGAATGAAACGGTCATCCGCCAATCCGCCGCCTATGACAGCCATATAGGAAACAATGTGAATATCGGCCCGTTCGCACATATCCGGCCAGCTTCGGATCTTGGCGACTACGTGAAAATCGGAAACTTCGTCGAGGTGAAAAAAGCAAGCTTCGGCAAAGGCAGCAAAGCATCCCACTTAAGCTACATCGGGGATGCTGAAGTCGGGGAAGATGTCAATATCGGCTGCGGATCGATCACAGTTAACTATGACGGGAAGAACAAACATTTGACGGTTATTGAAGACGGGGCATTTATCGGCTGCAATACCAATCTTGTCGCCCCAGTCACGGTCGGCGAAAGTGCTTTTGTCGCTGCCGGTTCCACAATCACAAAAGACGTCCCGGGCAAGGCGCTGTCCATTGCCAGGGCAAGGCAAACGAATAAAGAAGGGTACGCTGACAGGCTGAAGTAAGCTGCTGCAGTTGCAAATAATGTTATGGAGGGTCATTAACGAATGTCAAATCAATACGGTGATTCAAACTTAAAGGTGTTTTCGCTGAACTCCAATCCGCACCTTGCTGAGGAAATCGTCAACCATATCGGGGTTGAAATGGGAAAGTCGACTGTCAAACGATTCAGCGATGGGGAAATCCAGATCAATATTGAAGAAAGCATCCGCGGCTGTGATGTGTATGTCATCCAATCCACATCTTCACCGGTGAATGAGCATATCATGGAGCTGCTCATTATGATTGATGCACTGAAACGCGCTTCAGCCAAATCAATCAACGTGGTCATCCCTTATTACGGGTATGCCCGCCAGGACCGCAAAGCAAGGGCACGTGAGCCGATTACTGCCAAGCTGGTTGCTAATCTTCTTGAAACGGCCGGTGCTACACGTGTGATTACACTTGACCTGCATGCACCGCAGATCCAGGGATTCTTCGATATTCCGATTGACCATCTTGTCGGTGTTCCGATTTTATCTGATTTCTTTAAGAGCAAGAATTTTGATGATATCGTTATCGTTTCTCCTGATCACGGCGGCGTGACGCGCGCGCGCAAGATGGCGGACCGCCTGAAGGCTCCGATTGCAATCATTGATAAGCGCCGTCCGCGGCCGAATGTGGCGGAAGTAATGAACATCGTCGGTAATGTGGAAGGCAGAACGGCTATTCTGATCGATGACATCATCGATACTGCCGGAACAATCACACTGGCTGCCAATGCGCTGATTGAAAACGGGGCGAAGGATGTTTATGCATGCTGTACGCACCCGGTTTTATCTGGGCCTGCTATCGAGCGGATCGGGAATTCCAACATTAAGGAGCTTGTCATCACAAACTCCATCCCGCTTCCTGAGAACAAACGCATCGATAAGATCACCGAGCTGTCTGTTGCGCCGTTAATCAGTGAAGCGATCATCCGCGTTCATGAAGAGCAGTCTGTAAGCACTCTGTTTGATTGATTCAGAGGTCTTTGTTTTTCAAAATACATGAGGCAGGTTGCCGGCGCCTAGCGCATTTCGAGATGTCCAGCTGCGAGCACCAGCGGCTATCGTCATAAGCGGTGGCCTCCTCCGGAAGGAAAGAGCGCCTTCCTGCGGATGCCCCCGCTTATGCATACGCCGCTACCCGGTGCTCTCCGCATTTCATGTTGTCCAGCTCCAGGCGCCAGCGGCTATCGTCATAAGCGGTGGCCTCCTCCGGGAGGGAAAAGCGCCTCCCTGCGGATGCCCCCGCTTATGCGTACGCCGCTAAGCGGGCGCCTTGCGCATTTCTTTTTAAGTTGCCTGTTTAGTGTCTTTTCTTAATGGGTAAAGATATAGATAGAGTTTCGTGAGTTTTCTATATCATAAGGGAAGGTGATTGAACATGGCAGTAACGTTACATGCTAAAAAACGCGACAACCTGAATCACTCAACAACAAGAAAGCTGCGTGATGAAGGGAATTTCCCTGCAGTTGTATACGGATATAAAACGGAAAACCAGACGATTTACATTAACTATGCGGATTTTATTAAAACAATAAGGGAAGCGGGCAGAAACGGCATTTTGGACCTTCAAGTCGAGGGCCAAAACAGCAGGCTTTCCGTTATGCTCCAGGATTATCAGACAGAACCGATCAAAGATGAGATCCTTCATGCCGACTTTATTGCGGTTAACTTGAAAGAAGAGGTTGAAGTGGAAGTTCCGGTTCACTTGACCGGGGAAGCCGCAGGTGTAAAAGAAGGCGGCGTGGTCCAGCATACCCTTCATAATCTTAACGTGCGTGCTCTCCCTTCAGACCTGCCGGAATACATTGAACTTGATGTATCCGCACTTGAAATCGGAGATGCATTACAGGTTCAGGACCTGAAAAAAGACGGAAAGTATGAAATCCTTGATGAACAGGAATCCACGATCATCACCGTGCTTCCTCCGCAGAAGCCTGAAGAGGAAGAAGCGGATGAAGAAGCTGAAGCGGAAGAAGAATCCGGTGGACAGCCGGCTGAATCCAAAGAAGATGCTCAGCAGGAAGAAGTTACAGAAGAAGATGAGTAAACAGCAAAGGCGTAACCTTTCGGGTTACGTCTTTTTACCCTTTATGAAACGAGTGAAGGATGCCTTTTCCAGGGGGAAAACGAAGACAACAGGATCGGAAGAAAGAGAGGAAACAAGTGTGAAGTTAATCATTGGGCTGGGGAACCCGGGGAGCAAATACGAAAAAACAAGGCACAATGTCGGATTCCGCGTGATTGATGAATTGTCGGACCGGCTCAATATTCCGCTGGACAAACAAAAATTCAACGGAATATTCGGTTCAGGCATGATAGGATCTGAAAAGGTGTTTTTGTTGAAACCTTTAACCTATATGAATCTTTCTGGCGAGTCTGTCAGACCGCTTATGGATTATTATAATATCGAGGTGGAAGAAATCGCCGTCATTTATGATGACCTGGATCTGCCGGCTGGAAAAATCCGGCTTCGTGCGAAAGGGAGCGGCGGCGGCCATAATGGCATGAAATCGATTATCCAGCATCTTGGCACGCAGGAATTCAATCGGATCCGAATCGGCATAGACCGCCCTAAAAACGGCATGCCAATCGTAAATTATGTTCTTGGCACATTTACAGAAGAAGAAGCACCGCTTGTTGATGAAGCGGTCAGACGCAGTGCTGAGGCTTGTGAAAGCTGGCTCTCGCAGCCATTTACAGAGGTCATGAATACATTCAATAAATGAATACATGGAGCCCGCTTCGGCAATACTAATGCCATGTTTTTAAAAAGGCGTTGTTATATTACTGTTGATTCCCCTGTCACTCGGGGGCGTTTGAGAAAGAAATCTCACATCAACAATAAAATGTAACGCAGCCTTGAAAATGGCATAACATTGTCAGGAGGGTCTATTCCATGGCTATCAAATATTTTTGCCGCCACTGCGGGACTGCAATCGGGTCCATTGAGCGCCGCGAAGTCAGCAGTGAGCAGCTGGGCTTTGATCATTTATCAAACGACGAAAGGGCAGAGATGATCCGTTATTTGTCCAACGGTGATGTCCATGTAAATACAATTTGTGAAGATTGCCAGGAAACACTTGAACGAAATCCTGATTATCACCAGTGGCACACTTTTATTCAGTAGTTTCCATGCAGCCTGCGGATAAGTGGATGAGGATGAACGCTTTGGCTCCTATAGGCCAGAGCATTTTTCTGTTTCTTAGTTTAATGAAATAATGGATGCCGGACCATGCATAAACTTAAAATAGTAAACCCGATGCTGAAGAAGCTTGCCGGAGGCGAACCGGGTTTCAGGGGTAAAGTGGAGGAGGAATCATCTTTGAGAGGATTGCAGCACTATTTTTTAAACAGCAACGATGCCCAGTCCATCGTGGATGGATTTGATGAAGGTCTCAGGGAACAGCTTGCTGCAGGTCTTACCGGAGCAGCGCGCCCATTATTGCTGGCATCGCTGTATAAGTCAACAAACCGCCCGCAGCTCGTCGTAACGCACAATCTTTTTCAAGCGCAAAAAATATATGACGACCTGGCCGAACTGGTTGGGGAAGATGAAGTCTATCTTTATCCGGTGAATGAATTGATCGCTTCAGAAATAGCGGTGGCAAGCCCCGAGCTGAAAGGACAGCGGATTGAGGCTCTCAATTACTGGGCAGAGCATGAGAAGGGGATTATCATCGCACCGGTTGCCGGACTCAGGCGGATGCTCCCGCCCAAATCGGTCTGGAAGTACAGCCAGCTTGATTTTACTGTAGGTGAAGAGATCGATGTGGAGGAGTACCTGGCCAAGCTTGTCAACATGGGCTATGAACGAACAGGCATGGTATCCGCTCCGGGCGAATTCAGTATGAGAGGCGGCATTATTGATGTTTATCCTTTGACAGAAGCCATGCCGCTGCGCATTGAACTTTTCGACACGGAAATAGATTCAATCCGTTACTTCGACGTGGAAGATCAACGGTCACAGGATAAAACGGAAACAGTCAGAATCGGCCCGGCAACGGAAGTGCTGCTTTACAATGATGAGTTTGAACGGGGCGCTTCCCGGCTGGAAGAAGAACTTTCGAAAAGCTTGAAAAAAGTGAAAGACGCATCTGTCAAAGAGCAGATGTCCGAAAAGGTCTCTTCTGAAATCGATCAATTGAAAAACGGGCAGACATTTGAACAGATTTTCAAGTACATGGGACTTTTCTATAAAAAGACTGAAAGTTTACTAGACTATTTACCAGAAAATGGATTGGTGATGATGGATGAAATCTCACGGATCCATGAAACCTCGTCCACGCTGGATAAAGAGGAAGCGGATTGGCATACATCGCTGCTGCAAATCGGCAAAATCGTGTCTGATATCCCATTGTCACACCATCTCGGCGATTTACTGCAGAAAACGGCCAGGCCGCGGTTGTATTTATCATTGTTTTTAAAACATGTACCGCATACGAATCCGCAAAATATCATTAATTTCATGTGCCGGTCGATGCAGAACTTCCACGGTCAGATGCATGTACTGAAAGGCGAGCTGGACCGGTGGAAGCACAGCGGTTATCGTGTTGTTTTTCTTGCCGCGGATGAAAAGCGCGTCGAAAAGCTGCAGTCTGTCCTGGATGATTATGATATTGAGGCGGGTGTCCTGGACAGGGATGCTGAAGTTCCGGGTGCCGGCCAATTCATTATGGAGGCTGATCTGTCATCGGGATTTGAACTCCCTGGCATAAAACTTGCTGTCATCACCGAGGAAGAATTGTTCAAGAAGAAATCCAAAAAGCCGAAGCGGCGGCAAAAGCTGTCCAATGCCGAGCGCATCAAAAGTTATTCAGAGCTTAAGGTCGGCGATTACGTCGTACATGTCAACCATGGCATCGGTAAATATCTTGGCATAGAAACGCTTGAAATCAACGGCATCCATAAGGATTATCTTCATGTGAAATACTCCGGCAATGATAAGCTCTATGTGCCGGTCGAACAAATCGACCAGGTCCAGAAGTATGTCGGTTCGGAAGGGAAAGAGCCGAAAGTATACAAACTCGGCGGAACGGAATGGAAAAAGGTGAAAAGCCGCGTCCAATCATCTGTGCAGGATATTGCCGATGATCTCATTAAACTGTATGCGGAACGGGAATCGACGCCAGGTTATCCGTACAGTGAAGATACGGAAGAACAGCGCCAGTTCGAATCCGCTTTTCCTTACCAGGAAACGGAGGACCAGCTCAGGACGATCCAGGAAATCAAAGAAGACATGGAAAAGGCCAGGCCGATGGACCGGCTCCTTTGCGGTGATGTCGGTTATGGAAAAACAGAGGTTGCCATCCGGGCCGCATTCAAGGCGATTATGGAGGGGAAACAGGTTGCTTTCCTGGTGCCGACTACAATCCTGGCACAGCAGCATTTTGAGACAATCAGTGAACGGTTCCAGGATCATGCAATCAATATCGGCATGCTCAGCCGGTTCCGCACAAGGAAACAGCAGAATGAAACGATCAAAGGCCTCAAGGCAGGCACTGTCGATATCGTCATAGGGACACACCGCTTGCTGTCAAAAGACCTGAAATTCAGGGATCTGGGCCTGCTCATCATTGATGAAGAGCAGCGCTTCGGTGTGACCCATAAGGAAAAAATCAAGCAAATGCGCGCAAATGTAGATGTGCTGACCCTTACAGCCACGCCGATTCCAAGGACGCTTCACATGTCGATGCTCGGAGTGCGCGACCTTTCCGTCATTGAAACCCCGCCGGAAAATCGTTTTCCGGTCCAGACGTATGTGGTCGAATATAACGGCGCCCTTGTAAGAGAAGCAATCGAACGGGAATTGGGCCGCGGCGGGCAGGTATATTTTCTATATAACCGGGTGGAGGACATCGAGAGAAAGGCGGAAGAAATTTCGATGCTTGTGCCGGATGCCCGTGTAACCTTCGCACACGGGAAAATGAATGAAACCGAGCTCGAAGCGGTAATGATCGACTTTCTGGAAGGCCATTATGATGTTCTTGTCAGCACAACAATCATCGAAACCGGCGTTGATATCCCGAACGTCAATACGCTCATTGTCAATAATGCCGATAAGATGGGATTATCTCAGCTTTACCAGCTGCGCGGCCGTGTCGGCAGGTCAAACCGGGTCGCTTACGCTTATTTCACCTACCAGCGTGATAAGGTACTCAATGAAGTGGCGGAAAAGCGCCTGCAATCGATAAAAGAATTCACTGAGCTTGGTTCCGGTTTCAAAATCGCAATGCGCGACCTATCCATCCGCGGAGCCGGGAACATACTTGGAGCCGAACAACACGGATTCATCGATTCGGTCGGATTTGACCTGTATTCCCAGATGCTTCAAGAAGCGATCGAGGAGCGGAAAACCGGACCATCAGATAAACCGGCTGAAAAACCGATTGACGTTGATATGAACCTGGAGCTGGACGCTTACATCCCTGAAGAATACATTAAGGATGAACAGCAAAAAATTGATATGTATAAACGTTTCCGTAATGCGGACACCGTCGAGGATGTCGAGGACCTGCAGGAGGAAATGGTCGACCGGTTCGGTGACTATCCAGAGGAAGTCGGCTATCTCTTTTACATTACGAAGTTCCGTCTCTTGATGAGAAAAGAACGGGTGGAACTCCTGGCCAGAAAAAAACACGAAATTGAGCTGAGAATATCTGAAGAAGCGAGTGACAATATCGACGGGGCCAAACTGTTTGAAATGGCCAATGACATGGGCAATCATGTCAGGCTTGGAACGGAAGGCAAGAAGCTGAAGGTGATCATCAGCACCCGGAAAATGGAGCTTAAAGATCAGCTGTCGCAAATCGAGCATGTTTTAAGACAGCTGGACGAGGTGAAAAGGGAAAAAGTCGGTTCGTGAACAGCTGAATCCTGATATGGTGCTTTCTTCTTGCTGTCTTAGTTAAAATTTGCCTCTCTATGAATAGAACATAAAACGTGTAAGATACTATAGGCAAGAAAAATGGTGATTTCTTCATTTGAAGGACAAGTTCAGCCCAATCACCAAAAATTACACAATGAGATGAAAGTGAGGCAGCTAAGAATATGAAAGCAACAGGAATAGTTCGTCGAATTGATGATTTAGGCAGGGTTGTCATTCCGAAAGAAATTCGCAGAACGCTTCGGATTCGTGAAGGTGACCCGCTCGAGATTTACGTGGACCGTGACGGGGAGGTCATCTTGAAAAAATATTCTCCAATCAGTGAGTTGAGCGACTTCGCCAGAGAGTATGCAGATGCACTCTATGACAGCCTCGGCCATACCGTGCTCATTTCCGACCGCGATACCTTCATATCAGTATCGGGAGGATCAAAAAAGGAATTCCTGAACCGTGCAATCGGGCCGACAGTTGAAAAAGCGATGGAAAGCCGTGCTCCCCAGTTCGAAACATCTGAAAAGGAAATTGAATTAATAGACGGCATTGAAGAATCAATTGCTTCCTTTGTTCTTCAGCCCATCATTGCCAACGGAGATCCGATCGGCGCTGTTGTCATTTTTACAAGAGGGGACAAACCGCTCGGTGAAGTTGAACAAAAATCAGCCCAAACAGGTGCAGCATTTTTAGCACGCCAAATGGAACAATAGGGATGCGGCAGAGCGCAGTTCGCACTCCGAGCCTGCAATAGAACCTCGCAAGGCACCTGCTGCAGCCAACAGAATGATTGGAAACGAAAAAGGAGACGTGATGTCTCCTTTTTTCCGTTTTCAAAAAGGCACTCATTTTTCCGCCGGATTGCCTGGGAATTCCCAGGCACCGAAAACATCGATAAAGGCAGCGGAAATACACGGAAACAAGAGGAAGCGGGCGGGTCCATCCGAAGAAAAGAGGGCATTATGGTATAATACTTCCTGCAAGTACTGGCTGAGGAGGAAAAAATAGTTGAATCCTGATCAAAAACTCCGGCAGCGTACCGGCATTTGGCGGGGAGCCGCCATATTAACGGCAGCAGGGCTGCTGGCGAAAATCTTAAGTGCTGCCTATCGAATTCCTTACCAGAATATTACCGGTGATATCGGTTTTTATATTTACCAGCAGGTTTATCCGCTATATGGTATAGCGCTTGCGTTTGCCCTTTACGGGTTCCCGGCTGTGCTTTCCAAATTGGTGGCGGAAGAAAATGAAAAAACAGGCGGGGAAGGGCTCCCGGGCCTTATAATCCGTGCCTTTGCTTTCCTATTCGGCTTCGGAATGCTGCTTTTTGTAGCCTTGTATGCAGGGGCAGGTCCGCTTGCCCGCTGGATGGGCGACCCGCAGTTGGAGCTTCCGGTCAGAACCGTCGCATTTGCATTTTTCTTCATGCCGTTTCTGGCGGTCTACCGCGGCTATTACCAGGGACATGGCAACATGGTTCCGACAGCCGTTTCACAAGTAACCGAACAGGCGGTCAGAGTGTCTACGATTTTACTGTTTGCTTACCTGCTGATCAGTAGCGGATACGGAGTCTACATAGCGGGTGCCGGGGCTGTATTCGGGTCTGTGACCGGCGGGTTTGCGGCACTGCTTTTTTTAATCCTGTTCAGGCTTAAAAAAGGGAAGCAGCCGCTGTTAATAATGAGCAGTGCCAGGCTGCGGAAGAAACCGGCGGAAAAGAAGGCATATCTTCTGAAAGGCCTGCTATTAAACGGCCTGCTGCTGAGCATGAGTCACTTGCTGCTTGTCCTCCTCCAGTTTGCCGACTCCATGACACTTGTAAAAGGCCTGCTTTATGCAGGAGTGGACGGTCTTACGGCAAAGGAAATGAAAGGGGTATATGACAGGGGGTTCCCGCTGATCCAGCTCGCGACCGTATTTGCGACCTCATTGTCGCTGGCGCTTGTTCCGTTTGTATCATCGGCAAGCGCGAAGGGCAAGATGGGGGAGGTGAAGGAAAAGACGGAACTGGCACTGAGGGTCGGGCTTATGATAGGTGCAGGTGCAGCAGCGGGATTATGGCTTATCCTGGAACCTGTCAACATCATGCTTTTTGAAAACAATGCCGGCGAGATGACATTGAAAATGTTGAGCCTGGCAATCATCTTCAGCACTGCCGCCATAACGCTTTCTTCCGTCCTGCAGGGACTTGGCCATTTTTATATTCCTGCAGCTAGTGCCGCCGCCGGTTTCCTTATTAAGTGGGCGGGAAACATGATTTTCGTCCCGCGTTTCGGAACAGAGGGGGCAGCTGCAGCCACGGTCATCGCTTTTTTACTGATTGCTTTCATAAATGCTGTTTTTATCATTATCTTTTTAAAAAGCAGGCTGGTTGCCCCTGCTTCCCTTCTGAAAATTTCAGGTGCTGTTGCCGGGATGGCAGCTGTGCTGGCAATACTGAATGGAATGTTCGGGTATCTTGATATAATAACAGCAGCGGGAAGGGCAGGAGCGGCAGTGCAGGCCCTTTTTGAAACAGCTGCCGGGGGTCTCGTGTTTCTATTGATCATCATGCGCATCGGGCTTTTTTCTGAGGAAGAGCTTGAACTTCTGCCGGGAGGCGGCAGGCTGGCTGCTATCCATCAAAATATGCAAAGGTGGGGGAAATAATGGCACGCACGATAACAGTTGCCGGTCTTGGAGCCGGCGACGCTGACCAAATGACCGTAGGGGTCTACAGACTGCTGACAGGTTCAGAGCACTTATTTTTACGGACGAAGGAGCATCCTGCTGTTCAGGTGCTTGAGCAGGAAAACGTTTCGTTTGTTTCCTTTGATGAAATCTATGAACAAAATAGCGGGTTTGAGGACGTGTACCGGGAAATAACGGACCGTCTTTTTGCTGTGGCAGAAAAAAAGGATGTCGTCTATGCTGTACCCGGCCATCCGCTTGTTGCCGAAAAAACTGTCCAAATGCTGCTGGAGGAAGCCGGGGAAAGAGAGATCCGGGTCCGCATTTCGGGCGGACAAAGCTTTCTTGATCCAATGTTCGCCGCACTCGGGGTCGATCCGGTTGAGGGATTCCAGCTTCTGGATGCCACTGATTTTAGGACGCACTTCATCCAGATGGAACAGCACGTGATCATTACGCAGGTATATGATGCTTTTACCGCTTCCGAAGTGAAATTAGGCCTGATGGAAAAGTATCCGGATGACTACGAAATCGTGCTGGTTACCGCTGCTGGAAGCAGCAGCGAACGGATCAAACGTCTTCCGCTGTTCGAACTCGACCGGGAAGCGGTGGTCGATAACCTGACAAGCGTTTACGTTCCGCCAGTGCGGGAAGAAACTCTCCTTTACGGCGAGTTTTCCAAGCTCCGTGAAGTGATTGCCGCTTTGAGGGGTCCTGATGGCTGCCCATGGGATAAAAAACAAACCCATGAATCGCTGAAAAAGTATCTCGTCGAAGAAACATATGAGGTTCTTGAAGCGATTGACGAAGAGGATGATGACCTTCTTGCCGATGAATTGGGAGATGTACTACTGCAGGTGATGCTGCATGCCCAGATTGGAGAAGATGAAGGCTGGTTCTCGATCCGTGATGTCATTTTGGCACTCAACTCAAAAATGATCCGCCGCCATCCGCACGTTTTCGGGGAAGCCACCGCTGAAAATGCCGAGGAAGTCGTAGAGAATTGGGAAGCAATTAAAAAGGAAGAAAAAGGGGAGAGTCCCCGCGAATCCCTGCTTGACGGCATTCCAAAGGGCCTGCCGGGATTGTACCGGGCTTATGAACTGCAGAAAAAAGCGGCAAAAGTCGGATTTGACTGGGACACATCAGCTCCTGTCTGGGAAAAGGTCAGCGAGGAAACCGAGGAATTCCGTGCGGAAATCCAGGCTGGGAACAGCCGGGAAGCGAAAAAAGAGTTCGGCGACCTATTGTTTGCCCTGGTGAATCTTGCCAGGTATTATAAAATTGATCCGGAAGATGCATTGCGCATGACGAATGAGAAGTTTAGGCGGCGGTTCCGTTTCATTGAAGAATCGGCAGCTGAAGAGGGTAAAGACCTTGCAGACATGTCCCTGGATGAAATGGATGAATACTGGAATAAAGCAAAATCACAAGGGTATTAAGAAAATTTTCATAAAAGAAAGAAGTGGTGAAACATGCGGCTTGATAAGTTTTTGAAAGTATCCCGCCTCATAAAAAGACGGACGCTTGCCAAAGAGGTGGCTGACCAGGGCCGGATTACAATAAACGGCCAGAAGGGAAAGGCAAGTGCCGATGTGAAAGTCGGCGATGAACTGGCAATCAAGTTCGGGCAAAAGACGGTGACCGTGAAAGTCGAAAGCCTGCGTGAAACGACAAAGAAAGATGAAGCGTCACAGCTGTATACCGTCCTGAAAGAAGAACGGAATGAACAGGAAAGGCCTGAATCATAGGTAAGGATTCAGTTTTAAACTACAAACTATTATCACGGTGTTTAAATCCGCTAATCAAATAACAATCAAATCACACGGAAAAACGGCCAGAGTCTTTGAACTGCTGGCCGTTTTTTTAGGCTCCATTCCATAAAAGCATCCATTAGGGTGATAATCTCAATTCCTATATCCAAAAGAGGTGGGAAAAAAGCAAGATGTATTTTGGTTTACGGAAAGTTCTGCAGTATTTCCCGCTTCTCCTCATTTTCATTACAATTACATTTCACCCATTACAATAGGTTTAAATAAGGCGCGTCTGGCACTAACGGACCTTTTCGCTTTCCGAATTGTTTACTATTATTTTCAATATAACCCATTTCGTTATAAATAAGCGGCCTGTACGTGCCGATAATAAAATTGAAGACTTGCCGGCGGATAGCTTGTTCTATTCTCCACCCCCTTTTCATAAAAATAACATTGAGAAGAGGGGGATGATTATGGACCGTTACTATGACACTAATACGGTGTACAATCCGAAAACACAGGATCATGATGTGGTCATGCGCGGACGAAAGACACTCGAAATAACCGGCGTCAAACAAGTCGAAAGCTTTGATAATGAAGAATTCCTGTTGGAAACTGTCATGGGCTTCCTGTCCATCCGCGGTGCGAACCTGCAAATGAAAAACCTTGATGTCGACAAAGGGATCGTCTCGATAAAAGGCCGGATTTATGATATGGCCTACCTGGATGAACAAAATGCGGAGAAAGCTAAAGGATTCTTTAGCAAGCTTTTTAAATGAGCCTTTCCATTCAATTTTCTACCATGTTTGCCATGGTTCTGACCGGGGTATGGATAGGTGCGGGTTTTGATACATTCAACCGTTTTTTGCAGCGGAGCAAACGCAAGCGCTGGTTTGTTTTTTGCAACGATATATTATTCTGGGTCGTCCAGGCCCTCATTGTATTTTTTGTGCTTTTTACAGTAAATGAAGGGGAGCTCAGATTTTACATCTTTGCTGCTCTTCTTTGTGGTTATGCTGCCTATCAGTCACTGATGAAACAGCTTTATACAAATGTGTTGGAACGGATGATTTCGCTGGGCAGGCGTATCATTTCGATTCTCATCACCCTGTTTACCGTTTTAGTGGCCAGGCCCGTGCAATGGCTCACACAGGCGGCTGTCGCCATTTCTCTATTTTTCCTTCATTTTGTCGGAGCTGTTTTGTTGTTTTTGCTGAAAGTGATCGTAACACCGCTGAATTGGTCGAAAGTCCTGTTATGGCGGCTTGTCCCTGTAAAAATAAAGAAATTTATCCATACTAAAGCAGGAAACGCTAATAAAATAAAGAATAGGTTAAAAATAATATTAGGCAAGTTTCGAAGATAGGAGGACATGAGATCCCATGGGCGGACCAAAACACAACGTATCAAAAATAGAATCAACCTATGTGAAACAACACGAATATGCAGAAAAACGCGCCCTCCGCAGGAAAAAAGGGTTGGTGAGAAGGCTTGTGTTGTTTGGCATTTTCGTCTCTATTATCTCTGTTGCCGTCATATCCACACTCATCTCTCAGGCTGAAGCCATGAATGAAAAGAAAAAAGAGAAGGAACAGCTTGAGGAGGAGCTTTCCACGCTTGAAGGGGAGCAGGAAAACCTTAAAGAAGAGATCAGGAAACTGAATGATGAAGATTACATTATAAAAATCGCCCGCCGGGATTATTTCCTGTCCAACGATGGAGAGGTTATTTTCAAGCTGCCTGACTAAATACCGCCTTATTGACACTTTATTTCCTGAATGAGTATAATAAGAGAAACTGATTACTTTTCAAAACTTAAGGAGGAGCATTTTTTTTATGTCAATCGAAGTAGGCAGCAAGTTACAGGGTAAGGTTACGGGCATTACTAATTTCGGTGCTTTTGTGGAGCTGCCGGGAGGGTCGACTGGCCTTGTGCACATCAGTGAAGTCGCAGACAACTATGTTAAAGACATCAATGATCACTTGAAGGTCGGCGAAACTGTGGAAGTGAAGGTCATCAACGTTGAAAAGGACGGCAAAATCGGCCTATCCATCAAACGCGCCAAAGCACCGGAGAAAAGGGAGTCATCAAGACGCCCGCAGCGTCCGCGTCAAAATTTCGAATCATTCGAGCAAAAGATGAACCGTTTCTTGAAAGACAGCGAAGACCGGCTTTCATCTTTGAAAAAGCATACAGAATCCAAGCGCGGGGGTAAAGGCTCGAAACGAGGCTAACTTGCTGCTGACGGCATATGCTATTTCTCTATAGAATATAGTAGCACCCTTTCGCGGGGTGCTTTTTCTTTTTTCCCCCGGAAGAGGATGCAGAAGTAGGGATCCTGGAAGCAGTCCATTCAATTGATTTTAACTATTGACAATAAAAGTGGATTTGGGTACTATATATCTTGTGCTTATTTACTAAGGAACATGGCGGTGTAGCTCAGCTGGCTAGAGCGTACGGTTCATACCCGTGAGGTCGGGGGTTCGATCCCCTCCGCCGCTACCATATAAGGCCCCTTGGTCAAGTGGTTAAGACACCGCCCTTTCACGGCGGTAACAGGGGTTCGAATCCCCTAGGGGTCATTACAGAATGCCTGGCAATTGCCAGGCATTCTTTTTTTGTCGTTACGGAAATTATAAAATGTAAGCGTTATCGATAAAAAGCCAGAAGGGAATCGTCCAGCTCCAGGCGCCAGCGGCTATCGTGATAAGCGGTGATCCCCTCTGGGAGGAAAGAGCATCTCCCTGCGGGTACCCCGCCTTGCACATTTGTTCCATTCAAAAATGAAGCGAATTGTTTTTGAGTGCTTTCCTTTTCATGCTTTTGAAAAGCAAATGGACTGCTATGGCTGCATTGCAGATGAAAAAAGGCAGATAAAACGGGATCCCTGCTGATAGTTCGATCTCAAAGAAAGCCGGCACAGTTTGGAATAGGGCATGCTGAACGGTATAAGCGACGGTAAATAGGGTTGGATAAAATGCGAAAGCGGCAATGATGACATTGGCGTTGATTCCTTCCGGAGCTTCCAGTTTTGCATCTCCTGTTGACAGCTTATCTTTGCCGTTTGCATGTATGGGTCCTTTGTTTTTTAAATAGATGAAAGGAATCAAAAGAACAGCAGCCCAGTAGAAATATGCAGGATATGAACTGAAATCAAATACGTGTAAGTCAGGCATGATCATCATGCTCAGCACATAAACAATCAGCAAATACGCCGTCACAAGCAAAACGGATCCGGCAAACTTCAATAATGTCTTCAACCCCACCCCTCCTATGCAAGCGCCTATTTCCATTTTATTACCTTAATAACCGCGTTGTCTTCTTTTTTATGACATTTCGTGAGAACCTCGTAACAAAATGTTTATGTACGTCAACCTGGACGTTATCTTTGTCGAGATTATTAAATCGATAATCAATTATTGACAATATTGTGAAAATTGTGTGAAAAACAAAGAACGGCAAAATGCCAGGTCTCACAAAGGTTTGTATACTTTGCGACCAAGGAATACGAACAGATATTTCCATTTGAATAGAACCATTGCAAATC
The DNA here is from genome assembly GCF_001644195.2 of Bacillus marinisedimentorum. NCBI lineage: Bacteria > Bacillati > Bacillota > Bacilli > Caryophanales > Bacillaceae > Bacillus > Bacillus marinisedimentorum. The sequence goes on from NZ_LWBL02000061.1 coordinate 40,618, forward strand.
AGAACCTTGTTTAAACGGTAAAGAGTTTGGCAGGTTCAATGGAAACCCGTCGAAGAGTTTTTGTTTATTAGCAGGAGGTTTGACAAAAAGTTGGAAATGCCTGTGATTAAATGGAAACCAACAGAAAAAAACGTTGGGGTGGTGCTAATAATGGAAAAAGCGGAAAGGCAGTTTTTTGAACCGCTCGGGGGTCTTGGTGTTGTAAAGAAGTCTCAAATGCTTACGGACAAAATAGCGAAAGGGACAGAACGGAAGCTAGTGGAGATCTTCATCCAAAAAGGGCTTTTGATTGTCATGATCGGTTTTTTGCTTGGACGAGCTGTAGTCTTATCCAATATTACACCGTTTGCGCTGCCTTTTTTTGCGGCAGTTTTCATGTCAAGGAGGGATAAAAGCCTTTATGTGATGCTCGCCCTTGCCATTGGGGCAGTGACAAGTTCGTATACGACAGCTGCATACATTACAGGTTCAATCCTATTGTTTCTTGCAGCGTTCGGGGGGCTGGTGAAATCGGCTGACACCCGGCTGAAGCTCCTGCCGTTCTTCGTGTTTTTCTCTGGAATGTCGGTACGGCTTCTTATCACGTATACGGTTGCCGGGGGCTTGACGGAACTGGACTTGATGATGGCAGGAGTCGAATCAGGACTCAGTTTGATCCTGACGATGATTTTTCTGCAAAGCATGCCGCTTTTATCCATAAAGAAACGGCGCCAGGCTTTAAAAAATGAAGAAATCATTTGCTTTATCATATTGCTTGCTTCTGTCATGTCCGGAACGATCGGCTGGCAGGTGATGGACATGTCCGTCGAACATGTTTTGTCCCGCTACTTCGTCCTGCTGTTCGCTTTTCTGGGCGGTGCAGCGATCGGTTCAACTGTCGGCGTTGTCACAGGTTTGATTATGAGCCTTGCCAACGTCACCAGTCTTTACCAAATCAGCCTTCTGGCCTTTTCGGGCCTGTTGGGCGGTTTACTCAAGGATGGGAAAAAAATCGGCGTTGGATTCGGACTGATGATCGGCACAGTGTTAATCGGGCTGTATAACCAGGACGGAACAGCGCTTTCTGCGGGGCTGATGGAATCAGCGGCTGCTTTTGCACTGTTTTTATTGACACCCAGAGGATTTATCCTGCAGCTTTCGCGTTTCATCCCCGGAACCCCTGAGTATGCCAATGAGCAGCAGCAGTATTTGCGCAAAGTACGTGATGTGACGGCTGGCCGGGTTGAGCAATTTTCGACCCTATTCAAAACATTGTCTGACAGTTTCACACAGCCGGGCGGGGATCAAAAAGAGGAAAGCCGGGAAAAGGAAATAGATTATTTCCTGAGCAATGTCACCGAAAAGACATGCCAGACGTGCTATAAAAAAGATACGTGCTGGACGAGGAACTTTACTCAAACATATGAGCTTATGAAAGAAACTATGCAAGAAAGTGAAAAAGGGGAGCTGGAATCCAACCGGCAGCTCATGAGAGAGTGGGACAATCACTGTGTGAAACCGATGCGTGTCATCGATAAAATAAATCAGGAACTCAACTATTACCAGGCCAACCAGAAACTCAAGAAACAGGTGCTGGAAAGCAGGAGGCTGGTGGCTGACCAGCTGATGGGCATTTCCAGGGTAATGGGAGACTTCGCCGAAGAGATCAAGAAAGAAAGACAAAACCATTACATCCAGGAAGAACAGATCTATGAATCACTTGAATCTCTCGGAATGGAAATCAACCAGATTGATATTTTCAATCTGGAGGAAGGGGATGTTGATATCGAAATCAGCATACCCCATTGCAACGGGACCGGGGTCGGAGAAAAAATTATCGCCCCGCTCCTTTCAGATATATTGGGAGAAACCATCATTGTGAAAAAGGAGGATTGTGCATCTTTTCCGGCCGGTCAATGCCAGCTTACACTTGGTTCAGCAAAAACATTTGTGGTCGAACCCGGGGTTGCCTGTGCCGCAATGGGGGGCGGATGGGTGTCAGGTGACAGCTATTCGACAATGGAAATCGGAGGGGGTAAATATGCAGTAGCGATCAGTGATGGGATGGGCAACGGGGAGCGGGCCCATATCGAGAGCCACGAAACGATTAAGCTCCTGCAAAAAATTCTCCAATCAGGGATCGAAGAGCGGGTAGCCATCAAGTCGATCAATTCGATTCTTGCTTTGCGAACGACAGATGAAATTTTTTCAACGCTTGATCTTGCTGTCGTCGATCTCCAGGATGCAACGGCGAAATTCCTGAAAATCGGCTCGACGCCCAGCTTCATTAAACGGGGAGGGAAAGTGATGAAAGTGGAAGCGAGCAATTTGCCGATCGGAATGATCCATGAATTCGAGGTCGATATGGTCAGTGAGCAGCTCAAGGCTGAGGATCTATTGATCATGATGAGTGATGGCATATTTGAGGGTCCGAGAAATATAGAGAACGTCGACTTCTGGTTAAAACGAAAAATCGGTGAGTTAAAAACAGACGATCCGCAGGAGATTGCCGATCTCCTGCTCGAAGAGGTGATTCGTACGAAAGAAGGCAATATTGATGACGATATGACAGTTGTCGTCGCGAAGATCAAGCGCAACATACCGAAATGGGCGTCGATTCCGGCGTATAACAAAATTAATCTCTACCGAAAAAAAGCTCAGTAAGGCCGCCTGACATGGGGGTGGCTTCTGCCGCCTGCTCTCCCGCCGTACAGCGGTGAAAATTTTTTGTATAATTAACGGCCTGTCCGGGCACAAAAGTATATTTCCTTTCCTCTGCGTCAACAATGGATGCAAAGAGGAGGTTCAGAGGATGAGGAAAGGAACATTAAAACAAATTTTGCTGATAACGGACGGCCATTCAAATCAGGGCGAGGATCCTGCAGCAGCAGCGGCATTTGCCCGTGAGCAGGGCATCACTGTCAATGTGATCGGGGTGCTTGAGCGTGACTCCATGAGCGAAGAAGGCATGAGGGAGATTGAAGACATCTCCATGTCAGGCGGAGGCGTAAGCCAGGTTGTATATGCGGAAAAACTGTCCCAAACTGTGCAAATGGTGACAAGGAAAGCAATGACCCAGACACTTCAGGGGGTGATTAACCAGGAACTGAAACAAATCCTTGGGAAATCACAGTCGATGGAAGATTTGCCGCCTGAACAGCGCGGCGAGGTAATGGAAGTGGTCGATGAGCTCGGGGAAACCGTCAGCCTTGAGGTGGTTGTGCTTGTCGATACAAGCGCAAGCATGAAAGAGAAGCTTCCGACTGTTAAAGAAGCCCTGTTAGACCTCTCAATAAGCCTGAATGCAAGAATGGGATCAAATCAATTTGCTGTCTATGCATTTCCCGGGAAAAGAAAGGATGTTGAAAAGCTTCTTGACTGGACTCCCAGCCTGGACAGCCTGTCAAAAGTGTACCCTAAACTTGCTTCAGGCGGCATAACGCCGACCGGACCGGCAATCAAAGAGGCGACAGCTCTCTTTAACAGGAAAAAATCAAAAAGGGGTTTCCTCTCTGATGATGAATCCTACATCGAAGAATCCGGCCTATGAACTTACGCCCGGCACCAGCGTGCGGGGGAAATGGCACGGTCAGACATACCGGGTCATCAAAAAGATTGGATCTGGCGCAACCGGAACCGTCTATCTGGTTGCGTGCCGTCAGGGGCATGGGGCATTGAAAATCAGTGAGAATGGGATGTCCATTACATCGGAGGTGAACGTTCTTAAAAAGTTTTCCCGGGTCCAGGGCCAGCCCCTTGGACCTTCTTTGCTTGATGTTGATGACTGGCAGGCAGGAAAAGGGGATGCATACCCATTTTATGTGATGGAATATATTCAGGGGACCGGCTTTTTTCCTTTTATTCGGGCAAAAGGGATGGAATGGGTGCCGATTTTAATGATGCAGCTGCTTGGCCACCTGCAATTCCTTCATGACAATGGCTGGGTATTCGGGGATTTGAAACCCGAAAATACCGTCATCACAATGAACCCGCCCCGGCTGCGCCTGATCGATGTGGGGGGCACGACACTTATCGGCCGGTCAATCAAGGAATATACCGAGTTCTTCGACAGAGGGTACTGGGGTCTGGGCAGCCGCAGGGCAGAGCCTTCATACGACCTGTTTTCTGCAGCCATGTTTTTTGTGAATACTGCCTATCCAGCGAGACTCACCAGGAAAGAAGGCGGAATCGCACAGCTCCAACCGCTTATCATGAACCATGCAGAACTGAGCCCGTATGCAGGTGTCCTTTTGAAAGCCCTGGAGGGTAAGTACGGGAGTGCGAATGAAATGAAAGGGGACTTGATTGAAACAGCGAAGAAAAAAGAAGCAAAGGGAGGCAGGCATAGTTTTTCTTCTTCACCGGGGAGCCGCACAGGCAGGAAGTCAGTATCCGGCAAAACAAAGACGAAGAAAAAAAGTCCTGCGCGTAAGAAAACCTTTCTCGGTCATATGTTTGAGACAGTTTTACTATTTATATTGATATTTGTTGTTTATTTTTTGTATTTGATGGTGTGATTTATGGGATGACGGGGGAAGGCGGCAATGTGGAGGGTACTGGGGAATCCGGCTTGGAAATCGGATGCTGGGAGGTGCCGGACTAGGGGTGCTGAATGACGGGACAGTGCCTATATAGGCTTTGGGCCGGTAATGAGATTCACACAAATAGGGTTACTGAATAGTAATTCAACACCCGTGAAAAGAAGAAATATAATGGAATGCCCACCGTCTTTAACACCCGAAAACGGGGAATTCACTCCATGGAGTCAACTGAATTACAATTCACTGACCGAACACTCAAAACGTGTACAATTTTGTCCAGCGCTTCTCAGTGCCCGCCTTTGCGAAGACTGCATCCTTCGGGTAGGATGGGAGTACAGATACATAAACCAGGCAGGCTGGCTGTATAGAAGCGGGGTCGAATTCGATATGCATGACAAAGTTTATTCATTCACTGAAAAACATAAGCTCCTGGTGCCGGGTGCGACAGTTGTTGTCGGTGTTTCCGGGGGGCCGGATTCTTTGGCGCTCCTCCATTTCTTGCACCATGTGAAAGACAGAATGGGCCTGACGATAATCGCCGCCCATGTCGACCATATGTTCAGGGGCGAGGAATCTTACGAAGACCTTTTGTTTGTGGAAAAGTTTTGCGGAAATTTATCGATTCCTTTTGAAGGAAAAAGGATAAATGTTCCCGAATATCAGAAGAAGTACAACCTTGGCGTTCAAGAGGCGGCCCGCCAATGCCGTTTCATTTTTTTCAGCGAAATTATGGATACATATCATGCGGATTTTCTGGCGCTGGCCCATCATGGGGACGACCAGATTGAAACAATGCTGATGCGTCAGGTCAGAGGTGGTTACGGAATGAGCCTCGCCGGCATGCAGCCCAGGAGAAAACTGGAGAGAGGGGAAGTGATCCGTCCGTTTTTAAGTGTGACGAAAGCGGAAATCGAACATTATTGCTCGGAAAATGGCCTTCATCCCAGGATTGATCCCACTAATGAGAAAGATACATATGCGAGGAACAGGTTCCGCCATCATGTTCTTCCTTTTTTAAAGGAAGAAAACCCGCGCGTCCATGAGAGGTACCAGCGCTTAAGCGAGACCTGGACAGAGGATAATGCCTATCTTGAGAAGCTTGCTGAGACGAAGCTGGACAGCGTTCTCCTGGAGCAAAACAGTGACAGCGCCCGCATTTCGATTAAGGCCCTTTCATCATTGCCTTTGCCTTTACAAAGAAGAGTGATTCATCTAATATTAAACTATCTTTATCGGATTATACCGCCTTCTTTGTCATCGGTACATATCGAACAGCTGCTGAACTTGCTCGCCAGTGAACATCCATCAGGGATTCTCCACTTCCCGGAAAGCCTTTTTGCCGTCCGGTCTTATGACGAATGTTTATTTACATTTCGGGCAGAAAAACGGGAAGAGTATGAATATGTCCTTAATGTGCCGGAAGAAATTTCATTACCTGATGGTTCCTCGATTGCAAGCTTCCACACATACGAATTCCCTCATGGGCACCAGGATGAAAATATCTTTGTTTGCGGAGCGGATTCCATTAAACTCCCTTTACTCATCCGGAATCGCCGTAACGGAGACCGTATGTCGGTTCTCGGAATGCAGGGAACCAAAAAGCTGAAAGATATCTTCATCGATCAAAAAGTTCCGATTGAAAAACGGAACCGCTGGCCTGTTGTGACAGACTCAGAAGGCAGGATACTCTGGCTTCCGCAGCTGAAAAAATCTGCGTTTGCAGAAACGGATAGAAGGAAACAAGAATATATAGTCATTCAGTATACTTAAGAAGCAACATCATCCAGGAGGGGCAGAAATAATGCATAACGAAATTGAGAAAGTGCTCATTTCCGAAGAGGAAATTCAAAAAAAAGTAACAGAATTAGCGGAGGAGCTGTCAACTGAATATAAAGACCGCTTTCCGCTGGCGATCGGCGTGTTGAAAGGGGCCATGCCTTTTATGGCCGATCTGTTGAAGCGTATGGACATCCATCTGGAAATGGATTTCATGGATGTCTCCAGTTACGGCAATTCCACGGTTTCCTCCGGGGAAGTCAAGATTGTTAAGGATTTGAACACTCCTGTCGAAGGCCGGGATATTGTCATCATTGAAGATATCATCGACAGCGGCTTGACGTTGAGTTATCTTGTTGAGCTTTTCCGCCATCGCCGGGCAAAATCGGTTAAAATCGTCACCCTGCTGGATAAGCCGAGCGGACGCAAGAGCGACGTGAAAGCAGACATGGTAGGTTTCAACGTTCCTGATGAATTTGTTGTCGGTTACGGGCTGGATTATGCAGAGCGTTACCGCAACCTGCCGTACATCGGCGTTTTGAAGCCAGAAATTTATACAAATTAATTAGTTGAGTGCAACAGTTTATTTATGGTACTATTTACTATAGTTTGTCCGCTCTTAGGAGGAGGTAAGGAATGAATCGTATCTTCCGGAATACAATTTTCTATTTATTAATATTTTTGGTTGTAATCGGTGTTGTAAGCTTTTTTAATGGATCAAATCAACAGACAGAACCGATGGCTTACGACCAATTTCTTTCTAAATTGGAACAGGGTGATGTGAAATCCATCTCGCTGCAGCCAGAACGCGGTGTTTATGCCATTAAGGGCCAGCTTTCCGATTATGGGGAAGATGAGTATTTTCTCACATACGGTCCTGACAGCGAACAGTTCATGGCGAGAATCAGTGACGCTGTCCAGCAGTCGAAAGTGGAGATCAAGCCTGCTGAAGAAACAAGCGGCTGGGTAACCTTTTTCACATCAATCATTCCATTTGTCATTATCTTTATTTTGTTCTTCTTCTTGCTGAACCAGGCTCAGGGCGGCGGCGGCCGTGTCATGAACTTCGGGAAAAGCAAGGCGAAGCTCTATAGTGAGGATAAGAAAAAAGTCCGGTTCAAAGACGTGGCCGGTGCGGATGAAGAGAAACAGGAGCTCGTCGAAGTCGTCGATTTCCTGAAAGATCCGCGCAAGTTTTCACAGCTTGGCGCGCGTATTCCTAAAGGTGTCCTGCTTGTGGGCCCTCCAGGAACCGGTAAAACATTGCTTGCCCGTGCAGTAGCAGGGGAAGCGGGCGTTCCATTCTTCTCAATCAGCGGTTCCGACTTCGTGGAAATGTTTGTCGGTGTCGGTGCATCCCGTGTGCGCGACCTGTTTGAGAATGCGAAAAAGAATTCGCCGTGTATCATTTTCATTGATGAAATCGATGCGGTCGGACGCCAGCGCGGCGCCGGGCTCGGCGGAGGCCACGATGAACGTGAACAGACGCTGAACCAATTGCTTGTAGAGATGGATGGCTTTGGTGCGAACGAAGGCATCATCATTATAGCAGCGACAAACCGTCCGGATATCCTGGACCCTGCCCTGCTTCGTCCGGGCCGTTTTGACAGGCAAATCCCTGTCGGCCGTCCTGACGTAAAGGGCCGTGAAGAAGTATTGAAAGTCCATGCGCAAAACAAGCCGCTCGATGATTCTGTTGACCTGAAAACAATAGCCATGCGTACTCCTGGATTCTCAGGTGCAGACCTTGAGAACCTGTTAAACGAAGCTGCGCTCGTAGCGGCTCGTGCAAACAAAGATAAAGTTGATATGGAAGATGTGGAAGAAGCGATTGACCGTGTCATCGCTGGTCCTGCCAAGAAAAGCCGCGTCATTTCCCAGAAAGAACGGAATATCGTCGCATATCACGAAGCGGGCCATACCATAATCGGGGTCATGCTTGAAGATGCCGATATGGTCCACAAGGTGACAATCGTTCCGCGCGGCCAGGCCGGCGGATATGCTGTCATGCTTCCGAAAGAAGACCGTTACTTCATGACCAAGCCTGAGCTCCTTGATAAAATCACCGGGCTTCTTGGCGGACGTGTCGCTGAGGAAGTCGTGTTTGGCGAAGTGAGTACGGGAGCACACAATGACTTCCAGAAAGCTACGAATATCGCCCGCAAGATGGTTACTGAATACGGTATGAGTGATAAGCTCGGCCCAATGCAGTTCGGACATCCGCAGGAGCAGGTGTTCCTTGGCCGTGACATAGGCAGCGATCCGAACTACAGTGATCAAATCGCTTATGAAATCGACCTTGAAATCCAGCGTATCATCAGCGAGTCCTATGAACGGGCCCGCCATATCATCGAAGAACACCGCGATAAGCATACGCTGATCGCCAAGACACTTCTTGAAGTGGAAACTCTTGATGCCGAGCAGATCAAACATCTCGTCGACCACGGCACCCTGCCTGACAGAGATTACAGCGCAGATGGGAACGGCACTGAAAAAGAGCCTGCTTCTTATGAAGATGTAAAAGTGAATATCAACTCCAAGTCCGATAAAGAGGATGAGGAAAGCGATAATCAAGATAAGGAATAAATGAATAGGGATGTCATGCGGATAGAAAGTCCCGTGCACCCAGCATAATCCCAATAAATTTCGCATGTGGTTTCGTAATTGAAATCACATGCGTTTTTGTTGTTAAATCAATGGTCTTGTCATTCATGGTTTTAGAAATTTTGATTGGAGTTTATGTGAATAGCTCGTGGCTTTTTGTGGTTGTTACTTTTTAAAATTCACAGAAAAGAATTATGGTTTTCTGAATGCTGTCCGTTTCTTTCTACTTCAATCCACTCAGTTTTAAAACGAGCAGGATTGCTTGTTTTTATCTAACCAATGGTTAAATAGAATATAAATGGAATATCTGTTCACGCACCTGTTGATTGGAGCGGAAGGGGCCCGCCCCGCGGAAAGCGAGCCCCTGCAGCGGAAGTCAACATGTTGATTCCAAAGTGACTGAAGCCAGTTACTACACAGGCATCCATTTCCACCATGGGCTGCAAGACGGCAATGGTATTGCATTCTAACTGGTGCTGTGCTTCAGGATAGTATAAAATGACATATGTAATCTTTGTTGGGCTGTCCATAGTCAGCGGGATAACATATTTTTTCCGATAACCTAAAAGCAAGAATGGCACTGGGCCATATATTTTAAAGGTAAGTGGTGATGAATTGTGATTTTTGTGCTGGATGTAGGGAATACAAATACTGTCCTTGGTGTGTACGAGGGCGATTATTTAAAGTATCATTGGCGGATTGAGACAAGCCGAAATAAAACAGAAGATGAATACGGGATGGTCATGAAGTCCCTTCTTGAACATGTAGGCCTGACGTTTGCCGACATTGAAGGAGCCATTATATCTTCAGTTGTGCCGCCGATTATGTTTTCACTTGAACGGATGTTTGATAAGTACTTTCATGTCAAACCCCTGATTGTCGGACCGGGGATCAAAACCGGGCTCAATATCAAATACGATAACCCGAGAGAAGTCGGCGCCGACCGGATTGTCAATGCGGTTGCCGGCATCCACTATTATGGGGCACCGTTAGTCATCGTCGATTTCGGCACTGCCACAACATACTGTTCGATAAATGAAAACAAACATTATATGGGCGGACTGATTGCACCCGGCATTAACATTTCGACTGAAGCTCTCTATTCACGGGCGGCAAAACTGCCCCGGATTGAAATCCAGAGGCCGCCTTCTATAGTCGGCAAAAACACGGTGACCGCGATGCAGTCCGGCATATTTTACGGGTATGTCGGCCAGGTTGACGGGATTGTATCAAGAATGAAAAAACAATCTGCAATAACGCCGAAAGTCATTGCGACAGGCGGACTGGCATCATTGATTGCAGAGGAGACCGACACGATTGATGTCGTCGATAAATTTTTGACCTTGAAAGGCCTGCATTTGATTTATATGCGGAACAGCAGCCCTGCTTCAGCTGAGAAAGGAGAGATTTGATGAGCAATGATTATTTAGTCAGGGCCCTTGCCTTTGACGGACAAATCAGAGCTTATGCTGCACATACAACGGAGACGGTTTCAGAAGCACAGCGCCGCCACCAGACTTGGCCGACAGCATCCGCTGCCCTTGGGCGTGCCATGACCGCTTCCACCATGATCGGCGCTATGCTTAAAGGAAATGACAAGATCACCGTAAAGGTCGAAGGCGGAGGGCCGATCGGGGTCATCGTCGTGGATGCGAACGGAAAAGGCGAAGTCCGCGGCTATGTTACCAATCCGCAGACGCACTTCGACTTGAACGAAAACGGAAAACTTGATGTGGCGAGGGCAGTGGGAACCGCCGGCACGCTTTCAATCGTGAAGGATGTCGGAATGCGTGATTATTTTACCGGACAGGTTCCGCTCGTTTCCGGTGAGCTCGGTGAAGATTTCACGTATTATTTAGTATCTTCCGAACAGGTGCCTTCTTCTGTCGGAGTCGGTGTTCTCGTAAATCCCGATAACACGATTCTCGCAGCAGGCGGATTTATCATTCAGGTGATGCCGGGAGCCGGGGAAGAAACGATTACGTTCCTGGAAAAAAGGATTCAATCCCTTCCGGCTGTTTCGACGATGATCAAGGAAGGGCTGACTCCGGAAGCATTGCTTTACCGTGTGCTTGGCGAAGAAAATGTAAAAGTTCTTGATACTCTTCCTGTCACCTTTGAATGCGGATGCTCAGAAGAACGGCTTTCGAACGCCATTATCGGTCTGGGTTCTGAAGAAATTGAGGATATGATCGAAGAAGACGGGGAAGCAGAAGCGTTTTGCCATTTTTGCAACGAACGATACCATTTTGATAAAGCCGAGTTGACTTCTCTATTGGCAGAGAGTAAGCAAAGGGAAACTGAATAGACTGGGGAGAGGTACTTTGAAACAGAGGGGTTTATGGGTGCTGGTCACTCTGCTGGCAGCAAGCAACCTGGCTGTCGGATACATGTGGTGGAGCGGTTCGGGCAGCAACACAGTCCATACGGCAGCCGAAGAAACAGATAAAAGTACGGAGAATGATATCACATCTGCCGAAACGGTAGCCCAAGTCGGCGGGAAATCGATCAGCAGGGAAGCCTGGCTTGAGGATCTCGTTTCCCTTTATGGCCGCGAGCGCCTTCAAGAGCTGATCAACCGTAAAGTTGTCCGCAGTATGGCTGAACAAGAGGGAATCACCATTTCGGAAAAAGTGCTTGAGCAGGAGCTGGAGCTTTTGGAGCAGATGTTTCAAAATGATTTTGGCGAGGGCCCGATTGAAGGGGGATTCCCGAATGAAGAAGAATGGCGGGACCAGGTGGAATATGCCCTTTTGCTTGAGGAGCTGCTGACAAAAGATGTCGTCGTTTCCGAAGAGGAACTGAAAGACTACTATGAAGGCAATAAGGATCTCTTTACTATTCCAGCCGGTTATAAACTGTCGCATATTGCTGTAGCAACCGCTGAAGAAGCTGAAGCGGTCACTGAAGAGCTGAAAGGCGGCTCTAGCTTCGATGCGCTGGCAATGGAACGCTCGACGGACGAATTTACTGCTGCGCAGGGTGGAAGCCTTGGTTTTATTCCACTGGACAGCGGACTTGTCCCGGAACGTTATTTCGAAGCAGCGGAAGGCCTTGAAGAAGGGTCGATCAGCGGACCGCTGGAAACAGAGGATGGCTTTGCGGTAATCAAGCTGCACCGGAAAAGCGATGGAATCACATACACCTACGAAGATGTAAAAGGACAAATCCGCAGGCAAATCGCAATGAGCCAGATTGAAGGCGATTTTTCACCTGAAATCTTTTGGGATGAAGCGAATGTCAGCTGGATTTATGAATAAGAATAAATGGAAGGGGGCGCAATGCCTCCTTTTTTAATACAATCGGTTAAATCCTATGTTTTGAGCTAAGGGAAGACTTTTATAGCTCCTTCAAAAAAATTGACGGTATGCACCTTTTCTGTTACATTTAATATAATACCAATAAAAATACTCGGGATTAAGAGGTGACAGGATGAAAGTCGCAAATTCGATAACAGAGTTAATCGGCAATACACCGGTCGTGAAGTTGAACAGACTGACAGATGAGAACAGCGCAGATGTCTATTTGAAACTGGAATACATGAATCCGGGCAGCAGTGTAAAAGACAGAATTGCCCTTGCTATGATCGAGGCGGCAGAGAAAGACGGCAAGATTAAAGCAGGCGATACGATCATTGAGCCGACAAGCGGCAATACCGGCATCGGCCTTGCGATGGTAACTGCCGCGAAAGGTATCAACGCCATTTTTGCCATGCCCGATACGATGAGCATGGAACGCAGAAATCTGTTGAAAGCTTATGGTGCGAAACTTGTTCTTACACCAGGCAGTGAAGGAATGGGCGGAGCAATCAGGAAAGCGAAAGAACTCGCGGAGGAAAAAGGGTATTTCATGCCGCAGCAATTCGAGAACCCGGCGAATCCTGCCATTCATAAAAACACGACAGCGAAGGAAATTGTCGAGCAGATGGGCGACAGTCTTGACGCTTTCATTTCAGGTGTCGGAACCGGCGGTACAATCAGCGGTGTCGGAGAAGTACTGAAAGAGAAATATAAGGATGTTAGAATCATCGCATTGGAGCCGAGTGCATCCCCGGTTTTATCCGGCGGAGAACCGGGGCCTCACAAAATCCAGGGTATCGGGGCAGGTTTCGTGCCGGATACATTGAATACGGAAATTTACGATGAAGTGATGACAATCGATAACGATGAATCATTTGATTGGGCACGCCGCGCTGCCAGGGAGGAAGGCATTCTCGGCGGCATCTCTTCCGGCGCCGCCATTTCTGCAGCCGTCAAGGTCGCGAAAGAATTGGGCAAAGGCAAGAAAGTCCTTGCAATTATACCGAGTAACGGTGAGCGTTACTTGAGCACGCCGCTTTATCAGTTTGATGAGGAATAAGGAGTAAGGGAGTCCGGCTTTTGCCGGGCTTTTTTTGTTGTTTTGGAAAATCGCTTTATGGATAGGCTTTGTGAAAGCAGGACCAGCTTTGAGCGCAGGCGATACGGGGGCGTGGCCGAAGTCCTTAGGCGTGAAACGATCGGACTTTCGCTTGAAATACTTATTATATGGCGTGAAAACCGGCAATTGGGTCAGTCCGTCCAAGCGCCCCGCGCGAATAGCAGGATATACCGCGTGAATCGCGGCCCATATGGCGTGAAATGTATTGTTTGGCGCGAAAAGAGAGGTA
>NZ_LWBL02000062.1 GCF_001644195.2 Bacillus marinisedimentorum
TTAGGCGTGAAAGCAGCCGATTACCGCGTGAAACAAGCGGACATACGCGTGAAATACTTGTTATACGGCATGAAAACCGGCAAATGGGCCAGACCGTCCAAGCGTCCCGCGTGAATCGTGGAGGATACCGCATCAATCTTGATCCGTATGGAGTGAAAAGCGCCAAAAAACTGCAAAAAAGACAACCCGTACTTGTACAAAAGCAAAAAACATCATCACATTCTCTTTTCGGAAAAAATCAGTAAGCTGCTTAGTGTCAGCATCCCTCGGGCCGCCTTTGCAAATTCAGCATCAACGGTTTCTGCACAGCCGGCACCGCCCTGGAAAAATTCTTTGGGATGTCGTTTTTCCCTCTACTCCCTTATAATAAAAAACATGAAATGTTACAGGAGAGTGAACAATGAAAAGAACAGAAGCTGTTGCATACGAAGCGATTCCATTTGAACGGGAAGACGTTTTCATATCATATAAAATACTTGCCCGCGGAAAACCATATTCGGTTATCCTTGAAAGCGGCCAGCGCGGGGATTACACAATAGTCGGACTTGATCCGGATGCTGTCCTGAAAGGGAAAAACGGCAAGTTGTCGATCACCCAAAACGGGGTGGTTACGACTATCGAAGGGGATGTCCTATCCTCCATGAAAATGTTCATGGGACAATTTGATGAAACGCCGATATCCGGGCTTCCTGATTTCCAGGGTGGTGCTGTCGGATACTTAAGCTATGATTATGTACGCGAAATCGAAGAATTGCCATCCTTGAGCACTGATGATCTTGAGATGCCAGATCTGTATTTTGCGGTGTACCGTGATGTGTTTGTATATGACCATCAGGCTGAGAAGTTTTTTCTCATTGCGCGTGCTGACACTTTAAAACAGGCAGAGGAAAAAGCGGCAGCGTACAAAGCGATGTGGTTGGACGCGTCCTCCTTAGTAGAACCTGCTAATGGGGAGCCAAACCCGCTGCCGGCAAACCATTCACTTTCTGTTTCAATGGATGAAGCCGCCTTTATGAATGCGGTTGAGGCTGTTCAGGAATATATAAGGTCTGGCGATGTTTTCCAGGTAAACCTTTCTGTCCGTCAGACACAGCCGCTGTTGACGGAGCCGCTGGCAATTTATGAGGAATTGAGAAAGCTTAACCCTTCTCCATATATGGGCTATCTGCATTTTCCCGAGTTCCAGCTTGTCAATGGTTCACCGGAATTGCTTGTAAAGAAAAAAGGTTCGTCTGTCAGCACCCGCCCGATCGCCGGCACCAGATCCCGTGGTAAAACCGAAGAAGAGGATTTCTCACTTGCGTCTGAACTGATCAACAATGAAAAAGAGCGGGCTGAACACGTCATGCTCGTCGATCTGGAGCGGAATGATCTTGGTAAAGTATGCCGCTACGGTACGGTAACAGTCGATGAGTTTATGACAATTGAGCGGTATTCCCATGTCATGCATATCGTGTCAAATGTGACAGGGCAGCTTGCCGGCGGATATGACGGCTATGATTTGATCAGGGCGGCGTTTCCGGGCGGCACAATTACCGGCGCCCCCAAGGTGAGGACAATGGAAATCATCGAAGAACTCGAACCCGTCCGCCGGGGTGTATACACCGGTTCAATCGGCTGGGTAGGGTTTTCGGGTGACCTTGAAATGAACATCACCATCAGGACGCTTGTCGCAAAGGATGGACAGGCCCATGTCCAGGCGGGTGCCGGCATCGTCATCGATTCACACCCGAAACATGAATATAAAGAATCGCTTAAAAAGGCAAAGGCGCTCTGGACTGCGAAACAACAGAGCGAACAGCAGGAAAGGGGCATCGGCTTATGATTCTGATGATCGATAACTATGATTCATTTACGTACAATCTCGTCCAATATCTTGGGGAGCTCGGCGAAGAGGTGGTTGTCCGGCGGAATGATAAAATCAGCATCGGAGAAATTGAGGGGTTGGCCCCTGATGTGATCGTCATCTCTCCAGGACCGTGCACACCAAATGAAGCAGGGGTAAGCCTTGAAGCCATCAGGCATTTTGCAGGCACCATCCCGATTTTCGGCGTCTGCCTCGGTCATCAGTCGATTGCGCAGGCCTTCGGGGGAGAGGTTGTCCGGGCAGAGCGCTTGATGCACGGAAAAACATCCCCGGTGTTTCATGACGGCAAAACAATTTTCGAAAACATGGCCCGTCCGTTTCAGGCGACAAGATATCACTCGCTGATCGTCAAACGTGAATCTCTTCCTGATTGCTTTGAAATCTCGGCATGGACCGAAGAGGGTGAAATCATGGCGATCCGCCATAAAATGATGAAGGTTGAAGGTGTGCAATTTCACCCTGAATCGGTCATTACCGAAGACGGCATCGAACTGCTGCGGTCGTTCGTGTCCAGACATTCGCCTGGGAGCAACCTGGTATGCACATCTACCTGAATGGAGACATCCTTCCTGAAAAAGAGGCTGCAATTTCGCCGCTTGACCATGGGTATATGTACGGATTGGGCCTGTTTGAAACCTTCCCTGTGTACGGAAGGTGCCCGTTTTTGTTGGATGATCATTTGAAGCGCCTTCATGACGGACTTTCTGAGCTTGGCATCATGTTACAATGGAGCCGTGAACAGATCATAGAAAATCTTAACCGGCTGCTTGCTGCCAACGGACTTGAAAATGCTTATGTGCGCCTGAATGTTTCAGCCGGCAACGGGGCCGTCGGGCTGCAGACGGAACCTTACCGGCAGCCGACCCGCATCATCTACATGAAACCGCTCGATCCGACAGCCGGCATGCCGGAAAAAAGCGCGGTGTTCCTGAAAACGAAACGCAACACACCCGAGGGAAAGAGCAGGCTGAAATCCCATCATTATATGAACAACATCCTGGCCAAACAGGAAATCGGGGGAACCCCCGGCATTGAAGGTATTTTTCTTACCGAAAACGGATTTTTGGCCGAAGGCATCGTCTCCAACCTTTTCTGGATGAAAAACGGAAAGCTTTATACACCAGCTGTTGAAACCGGTATTCTTGCGGGAATCATGCGGAAATTCGTGCTTGCCCTTGCCCGCCAGGCCGGTATTCCCGCAGCGGAAGGGTTTTACCGGAAGAAAGAGCTTCTGGAGAGTGATGAAGCATTTATAACGAATTCCATCCAGGGAATTGTCCCGCTCGATAAAATCGGGACAACCGAATTGCCTGGCAAACGCGGGGCGGCTGCAATGGACTTATATAAAAAATATATCCAGGCCAGAACCAATCTCTGGTCAATCTATGATCTACAGAGTGGAGGACGGTCTCAGTGATAATGAACGTTGGACAAAAGAAATTCAACCTTGCTGAAAAAACATTAATTATGGGGATCGTGAATGTGACACCGGACTCATTTTCGGATGGAGGCCGCTATAATGAACTAGACAGGGCTGTCGAACATGCCCGCAAGCTCGCAGCGGACGGAGCGGATATTCTTGATATCGGCGGGGAATCAACCAGACCGGGGCATGAGAAAGTATCCGAAGAAGAAGAACTGGAACGTGTGATTCCGGTAATCGAAGCTATTTCCAGCCAGGTCGATGTGCCGATTTCAATCGATACTTACAAAGCGGAAGTCGCCAGGCAAGCCATTGCCGCCGGTGCGGACATCATCAATGACGTTTGGGGAGCAAAAGCCGATCCAAACATGGCCAAAGTCATGGCGGACGCTGAGGTGCCCGTTATCTTGATGCATAACCGCGAAAATATGGATTACTCAGATATTTTGACGGATATGATGGCAGACTTAAATGAAAGTATCGGACTTGTAAAAAAAGCCGGCGTCAAAGACAGTAATATCATACTTGATCCCGGCATCGGATTTGCAAAAACATTCGAGCATAACTTGCTTGTAATGAGAAGGCTTGATGAACTCAAGGTGCTCGGCTATCCGCTCCTGCTCGGCACCTCGAGGAAACGATTTATCGGAACTGTCCTCGATCTTCCGACAGATGAGAGGGTGGAAGGAACCGGCGCGACAACATGCCTGGGCATCCAAAAAGGCTGCAGCATCGTCCGGGTCCATGATGTGAAAGAAAACGCGCGGATGGCTAAAATGATGGATGCGATGCTCGGAAAGCCGTTTTCTTCACACGGAAGCTGAATACCGCATGCCGCCTGGTGCCCAATGAATTACAGCATTACAAGGAGTGAATGCAAAGTGGATAAAATTCATGTGAATCGGATGAGTTTTTACGGCTATCATGGCGTATTTTCCGAAGAAAACAAACTTGGCCAGCGCTTTTATGTCGACCTTGTGCTGGAAATGGATTTGACACCTGCCAGTAAAACCGATGACCTTACGAAAACCGTAAACTATGCCGACATATATGAAAAAGTGAAAGAGATCGTGGAAGGGCCGCCCCGCAAATTGGTCGAAACCGTTGCAGAGGAAATCGCCGCAGCAATCCTCGGTTCGTTTGCGCCTGTTCAAATTTGCACGGTGAAGGTCATCAAGCCCGACCCGCCGATTAATGGCCACTATGACTCGGTCGCAATCGAAATGACGAGGGCTCGGCAATGAAAAAGGCAGCAGCTTATATCGCCCTCGGATCAAATGTCGGTGACCGTGCCGGTTTTTTACAGCAGGCTCTCAGAAAGATTGATGAAACAGAAGGCATCACCATTACAGGGACATCATCCATTTATGAAACCGAGCCGGTGGGATATACCGATCAGGGCCGTTTTCTGAATATGGTCATTGAAGCGGCAACCGATCTCAATCCGTTCCAATTATTGGACAGGCTTCTTCAAATCGAGCAGAAAAGCGGGCGGACGAGGGATGTGAGATGGGGCCCGCGCACATTAGACCTTGACATTTTACTCTATAACCAAGAAAATATTGAAACAGAGCGGTTGATCATTCCGCATCCGCGGATGACCGGCCGGGCTTTTGTAATGATTCCGTTAGTTGAGATCAATCCGAATGTCCGCATACCGGCTATTGAACAATCGTTGCCGGCATTGATCGATGAACTCCCGGATAAAGAAGGGGTAAGCATATGGAAGCAGAAAAATGGGGCCGCAGAATACGGGCTTTTCGAAAGCTGAAAGGCTATACACAGGAAGAGTTTGCAAAGAAAACCGGCATTTCCCTTTCCATATTTGGGGAAATAGAAAGAGGGAACCGCAAGCCTTCACCTCAAACGGTGCTTCTCATTTCGGAAAAACTTGGCGTGCCGGCAGACGAATTGACGCCTGATTAAAATGAAAGAGGTGATATCATGTTCAAAATCGGCGATATCGAACTGAAAAACCGTGTTGTGCTCGCACCCATGGCGGGTGTATGCAACTCGGCATTCCGCCTGACCGTCAAAGAGTTCGGGGCAGGACTTGTCTGTGCCGAAATGGTGAGTGACAAAGGAATTCTGTTCAATAACGAAAAAACGATGAACATGCTATATATAGATGAACGGGAAAAACCGCTGAGCCTGCAAATTTTCGGCGGGGAAAAAGACACACTTGTCGAGGCTGCCAAATTCGTGGATAAAAACACAACAGCCGATATTATCGATATAAACATGGGCTGCCCGGTCCCGAAAATCACAAAATGTGATGCCGGAGCGAAATGGCTCCTGCAGCCTGAAAAAATCTATGAACTCGTTTCCGCTGTTGTCGATGCAGTCGATAAGCCGGTTACGGTGAAAATGAGGATGGGCTGGGATGACAAGACGATCTATGCCATCGAAAACGCCCGGGCCGTTGAACGGGCAGGCGGGAAAGCTGTATCCCTTCATGGCCGTACACGCGTCCAGATGTATGAAGGACATGCCAACTGGGATATCCTGAAGGACGTCAAGGAAGCTGTCAGCATTCCGGTAATCGGAAATGGTGACGTCCAGACACCGCAGGATGCAAAGCGCATGCTCGATATGACCGGTGTCGACGGTGTCATGATCGGCAGAGCTGCACTGGGCAACCCGTGGATGATTTACCGTACCGTCAAGTTTCTTGAGACAGGAGAACTCATCGGCGAACCGACCGCCCGTGAAAAAATCGATGTGTGCATCCTTCATATGGACCGCTTAATCGATTTGAAGAACGAACATGTTGCCGTGATGGAAATGCGCAAACATGCAGCCTGGTATTTGAAAGGGCTGCGCGGCAATGCCAAAGTGCGCAACAAAATCAATGAATGCAGCACAAGGGAAGAAATCGTTGGCCTTCTGAACGGCTATGTTGAAAAGATTGAAGCAGAACAGGCGGACATCCAGGCTGGATAAGGAAATCGTTTGACAGCCGGGCTATGCTCGCCTATAATACCCATATTGATTGTCGGATTTCATACTGCCAGGAGACTGGCAGTTTTTCTGCGTTTTAGAATCACCCAGCTTCCATAGCCGCTGTCCAAAAGATCGTTTACCTTTTGGGCATTTTCTACAACTAACAATTGGAGATGATGTCATGAGTCATGAAGAATTGAATGACCAGCTGCGTGTCCGCAGGGAAAAAATGTCCCACCTCCGTGATATGGGGATCGATCCGTTCGGACGCCGCTTCCAACCGTCCCATCACAGCCTTGAACTTCAAAAGGAATACGGGGACCTTACGAAAGAAGAGCTGGAAGAAAAAGAAATACAGGTATCTGTCGCCGGCCGGGTAATGACAAAACGCGGCAAAGGTAAAGCAGGCTTCGCCCATATCCAGGATCTGACCGGGCAAATCCAGCTATATGTAAGGAAAGACCGCCTCGGTGAAGAAAGGTATGAGGTTTTCAGCAGCAGCACCGACCTTGGGGATATCGTCGGGGTTACCGGAACGCTTTTCAAAACGAAAGTCGGCGAACTTTCCATTAAGGTGGATACGTTCGAAATGCTGTCCAAATCACTGAAGCCGCTGCCGGAAAAATTCCACGGCTTGAAAGACGTAGAACAAAGATACCGCCAGCGTTATCTGGACCTTATTACAAACATGGAAAGCCGTGAAACATTCATCCTGAGGAGCAAGATTCTTCAATCGATGCGCCGCTACCTTGATGACAGAGGCTATCTTGAAGTTGAAACGCCAATGATGCACTCGATTCCGGGCGGAGCTTCGGCGCGTCCGTTTATCACACATCATAATGCGCTCGATATGCAGCTTTACATGCGTATCGCGATTGAACTTCATCTGAAACGGCTGATTGTCGGCGGCCTTGAAAAGGTATATGAAATAGGCCGTGTATTCCGGAATGAAGGGGTCTCAACCCGGCACAATCCGGAATTTACGATGATCGAGCTTTATGAAGCATATGCCGATTTCCAGGATATCATGGAGCTCACCGAAAACTTGATTGCCCATATTGCGGAGGATGTTCTCGGTTCAACGACTGTCCTTTATGATGGACAGGAAATCGACCTGAAGCCGAAGTGGGCCCGCCTCCATATGGTTGATGCGATAAAAGAGGAAACAGGAGTCGACTTCTGGCAGCAAATGAGTGATGACGAAGCTCGGGCGTTAGCAAAGGAACACGGGGTTGAAATCAAAGACACGATGACTTTCGGACACATCGTCAACGAATTCTTTGAGCAAAAAATCGAGGAAAAACTCATCCAGCCTACGTTTGTCTACGGACATCCGGTTGAGATTTCCCCGCTTGCCAGAAAAAATGAAGAAGACCCGCGGTTCACGGACCGGTTTGAACTATTCATTGTCGGCCGCGAACACGCTAATGCATTTACGGAACTGAACGATCCGATTGATCAGCGCGAACGCTTTGAGGCGCAGTTGAAAGAACGGGAAGAAGGAAACGATGAAGCCCATATGATGGACGAAGACTTCCTCGAATCCCTCGAATACGGAATGCCGCCGACAGGCGGACTTGGAATCGGCATTGACCGTCTTGTCATGCTGCTGACCAATTCCCCTTCAATACGGGACGTTCTATTATTCCCGCAAATGAGGCATCGCGATTAATGATGGAAAAGCCCGCCAGGTTAAGGCGGGTTTTTTGCTTGATAGGAATGTTTAAAAATCTGTAAGGAATTATGCTTAAGAATGTTGGTCAGGGCTGGCTGCACCTCTGTCTCCGCCAAATTGTCAGCGGGTTTTCTCATGGTCTGGCAATCAGGATGAAACGTGTCGCTTGATTGATAGGCTGGGAATTCCGCTTATCGGTGATCAAAGCAGGGCTAAGTAAAAACAAGGTATATTTGGATAACAATTCTTTTAAAAAAACCTTGCATTGAGCACTTGACCATGATAAATTAATATTCGCTGCTAAATTGCCGGGTTGCCTGGCAGACAGAAATTAAGCAGCACATCCTAAAAATATGTTGACTTCAATTGGCCAGCAT
>NZ_LWBL02000063.1 GCF_001644195.2 Bacillus marinisedimentorum
CACCTAAAAAAAAGACTCGCCGATTGGCGAGCCTTCAAGCGAAAACAGTGGTGCAATTGCACTTTATCTGTATTCTTAAAATTGGCCTTTGCGGTAGACCACTTCCTTGCTGTGAACAATTTATGTTTACTTTACGGTGAAAAACCGGCTGCATCCTTATATCCGTCCCTGTATTTATGAGAAAACAATCAGAACAACCGTAACGGCCGCAATGAGTCCTATCAAATCTGATATCAGACCCACTTTCAGTGAATCCCCCATTTTCTTAATGCCGACCGCCCCAAAATAAACAGTCAAAATATAAAGAGTCGTATCGGTGCTTCCCTGCATGGTCGAAGCCATTCTGCCAATGAGGGAATCAGGGCCGTAAGTGGCGATAAGATCACTCGTCAAACCGAGGGCAGCCGTCCCTGATATTGGCCGCAGAACAGCCAGGGGCACGATTTCAGCCGGAATCCCGGCGGCCAGAAGAAACGGCTGGACCATATTGATCAAAAAATCCAGCGCCCCTGATGCACGCAGGATGGAAATCGACACAAGCATGCCGACAAGAAAGGGAATGATTGAAAAAGCAATTTTCAATCCTTCTTTCCCGCCTTCCGCAAAAACTTCATAAACCGGGACCCGCTTCCATGTCCCGTAAAGCAAAATAAACCCGATAATGACAGGAATCAGCCAGAGGGACAGGCCTGAGATGACATTCAATCCTATCCCTCCCCTCTTTTCGTCCGCCTGTGATAAAAGTAACGGTCCACCAGAATGGCTCCCATTGTGGAGCAAGCAGTAGCAATTACTGTTGTCCCGACGATTTCGGCAGGGGCGGCCGAGCTGTAGTTCAGCCTGATGGCAATTACAGTTGTCGGCACTAGTGTCAGGCTTGATGTATTGATAGCAAGAAAGGTGATCATGGACCGAGATGCTTCATCTTTTCCGCCGTTCAACTGTTTCATCTGCTCCATTGCCTTTATGCCGACTGGTGTTGCGGCATTCCCGAGGCCGAACATGTTCGCAATCATGTTTGACAAAATATATCCCGCTGCCGGATGGTCGGCCGGAATGTCCGGGAACAGCCTCATCACCAATGGCTTGAACAAGGCGGCCAGCTTTGAAAGCAGTCCAGCTTCCTCTGCAATTTTCATCAAGCCAAGCCAGAACACAAGTACGCTGATCAAGCCGATGCATATGGTGACCGCTTCTTTTGCACCGGTGAAGACGGCCTTATTCACTTCTTCCAGCGTACCGGAAACCATGGCGAACATGATGCCGAATACCGTCATGGCCACCCATATGATATTAACCATGGTATCCGGCTCCGTTCAAGGAAAACAGTGATTTTGTGAACGATTCCCACCAGGTTCGTTTTACTTCCTCAGCCGTGTAATATACCGGCACGGATAGAATCTCCCCATCCTCAAGGAAAACAGTCAGTTTCCCGGCCTTGATTTGCTGTCTGGACTTTTCCCAGCTCTTATCATAATCAGAGCGGAGGCTGACCGAGACCCTCAATTTTTGTTTTTCTTCATCCGTCAGGGGATATGTAACATCCCGTTTTATCAGGACATGCCCTTTATAAAAAGGATTGTCGATATCCTCCAGTCCGCCTTTCTCCGCAATCCTGTAAATCTTATACTCCTTAAATCCCCAATTGAAAAGATTCATATGATCCTGCCAATCGTCCGGGGCATCAAGCGTTACGCAAATCATATCGCTGCCCCCCTTTGTTGCAGTGGAGACGAGTGTCCTGCGCGCCCGCTTCGTGTATCCTGTCTTCCCTCCTGTCGAAAACTCGTACATGCCGGTGACAAGCTTATTTTTGTTTTTCCATTTCCTGTCCCATTCTTCGTTCGGATTTGGGGCGGTGTGCCTAACCGTGCCGGAAATTTTCCGGTATGTTTCATTTTGCATTGCATACTTTGTCAACAGCGCCATATCATATGCAGTCGAATAATGTTCTTCATGGTCATCAAGGCCGTGCGGGTTGGAAAAAACGGTGTTCGTCATCCCGATTTGAGCCGCTTTTTCATTCATCAGGTGCGCAAATCCTTCGACACTGCCGCCGACCATTTCAGCAATCGCCACCGCTGCGTCATTTCCGGAGCGGAGCATAAGTCCGTATACTAGGTCTTCCAGTTTAATTTTTTCACCTTCCTGCAAATAGATGGAAGACCCTTCCGTATATACAGCACGTTTTGATACTTTCGATTTCTCATCAAGTTTCCCCGATTCGATTGCTAGAATTGCCGTCATTATCTTCGTGATGCTTGCAATCCTCATTTTTTCATGGGCATTTTTCGCAAAGATCACCCGGCCGCTGGACTGTTCCATCAGCACAGATGAAGCCGCTGATACAGAAGGCGCAGCTGCTGTCCGGGCCGGGTCCACCATAACAGCAAGTCCTAAGACCGCCGCCAGCAAAAACGGAATTCCTTTTCTCAAGATACGCATTCAACCCCCGCCTTAATCCTTGGACTATTGATACAAGTTTATGCGGGGACAGGCGTTATATGATAATAAAGAAAAGTGCAAGAAGTCCGTTTAGCGGCGTATGCATAAGGGGGGCACCCCCAGGAAGACGTTTTCCTTCCGGAGGGATTCACCGCTCATGTCGATAGCCGCTGGTGCCTGCAGCTGGCACGGGAAGCGGCGCAGCGGGCTCACCGGATTTCCTATCCAGGAAGTCGAATGACTAAAAGTATTATAAAAACGGACAAGGTTCGGCAGCGTGCAATATTATACTCCGTATTGACTTATTCGGAAATTTTCATGTAAGTAAGATTTATAAAAAGTACGTCCATGTGATAGCCTGACGGATTCGGTTATGAAGTGCAAAATTACAAATAGCACGATGTCCGGCTTATATTTTATTTATCCAGGTGGTTTGGATAAAAATAAGCAGCCCAATTTTATTGCTCATTGGACTGCTGTTTACCGGGCAATTTTCTGTTTTATACTTGAAAACAAAACCGTTAGTGAGAAATCCGGACATTTTTTACCGTCTTCTGACTGGACTGGCTGATTTGCCAGTCAAATATTATCCGGTATTCTCACAGCACCGAAATCCCCTCGGTTAAAGGGAGTTTTCCTGGCGCCTGGCCTGGAGCACTTTCGTTTTATAATCTGTTTCATAATACTCAAGTTCCTCGCGCATCTCCTGGAAATCCCCTTCAAGGTCTGCCATCAGCTTTTTCAGCGATTCAGGGGCCTGTTCCGCAAAGGAAATGGAATTTTTTCCTGTATAAGCAGCCCTGCTGTTTTCAGACCAAAGATCGGAACGCGGGGAGAAAAACTCCTCGATGACCGTATGGTAAATCCAGTAAAGAGTTTTTTCGGCTGCCGCTTTCCGAAATGACTCGTCCTTCAATACGACGGTACATGCATCAAGACCTTCTTCCGCAAACACGTGCAGCCTTCTGATGCTGCTCAATAATCCCCGATAATAATCCGGGTCGCCGGAAGGATTTTCCTCAATCAGCTGCTGGAGGGTAATTCCATTTAAATAGTTTTCCATTTTTGTTGAAACGCGTTCCAAAAAGGACCTTGCCTGTTCACTCTGTGATTGCACCATACTGTTTCCCATTTCGTTTCCTCCATTCTCTTTTGGCTCTTGCTGCTGCTGACTTCACTAATTACGGCTGTTTCAGAGCGGCCATTGGAGATTGCAGTTCGTATTCCCCTTTCGCAGCCAGCGTTTTGAAAAGTTCTTCAACAAGTTGGAAATCGATGTTTTTAAACAGTTTTGCATATTCTTTTTCATTATTTATGTAGATGCGTTTCTTATGCCTGTTCGCCGGATTGGAAATCAAAGCGGCGAGTCCGGCCACATCTTTTAAAAACACTTCCCTGTCTCCAGCCTTGAATAGCGGATTTGTTCCGTACGGCGTAAAATCGCCGAAATGTTCATCGAAAAAGCGCACATACAAGAGATGGAACGTTTTCTCTTCTCCTCCATCCATGAATGTCACTTCGGATCTGTTGAACATATCTTCAGAAGTATTCGGCTTTGCTTTCTCCAGTTCATATCCCTGGCATTCTCTAATTATCACCGTTCTTCCCCCCACTAGTTAAAAAATGACAGCATCCAGAATAGGATCCTTATACTTTAATTTGGCTATTCAGCCTGCTCTTCCTCTTTTTCAACGACAGTTTCTTTGAATTTTTCAAAGAAAAGATCCGCTTCCTGCTCCACTTCCTGTTCGTCGACACACTCGGGAAGCGGCGGGAGCTCATCAATCGATTTCAAGCCGAAATATTCAAGAAACTCCCTCGTAGTGGCATAAAGAATTGCCCTGCCGGTACCTTCCGCTCTCCCTGCCTGTTTGATCAGTGTCTTGGACATCAGCGTCTGAAGCGGCCTTTCTGTCTTCACACCGCGGACGTCTTCGATTTCGGCTCGGGTGATCGGCTGTCTGTAAGCGATGATGGCAAGCGTCTCCATCGCCGCCTGTGATAGGCCTGCAGAAGACGGCGACTGGACAAGCCGGCGATAGTAGTCAGCATGTTCAGGCTTCGTCGTGAACTGGTATACGTCTGCCACTTCAGTGATCATCAAGCCGCGTCCGCTCTCATACTCTTTTTTCAGGTCTTCAATTAGATCTGCCGCTTCACTTTCAGGCATTTCAAGTACGCCGGCAATTTCTTTCAGCTGAATGCCTTCATTACCGGACACATATAACAGTCCTTCAATGATAGATTTTCGTTCCTGGTCATTCATTTGTACTCTTCCCTTCATCTCTGCTGCCGTATACCCAGATTTCAGAAAAGTTTTTATCCTGTTCACAATGGATTTTTTTCATTTTCAAAAGTTCGAGAACAGCAAGAAATGTCACAACGATTTGTTCACGGTCATCATGAGGGAAAAGATCGGTGAACGACTTTCTCCCTTTCCAATTTTTCAGATCCGAAACAATTTCATCCATCCTTGCCTCGATCGGAATTTCCTGACGGTTGATTTTCGTCTGCGGCGGCTTTTTGGCCTGCTTCCGCTTCAGCATTTTTTGCAGCGCCCCGATCATGTCATAGAGATTGACATCAAGTGATGAAGGGGCGGCGTCCTCTTGAGCGAACTCCTGGAAATCGGCATGTTCTTTCGTGTAAACGAGACTGCGTTCTGCTTCCCGTTTTTTCAGCACTCCCGCAGCTTCTTTGAATTTCCTGTATTCCACCAGCCGGTTAATCAGCTCATCACGCGGGTCTCCCTCTTCTTCATAAAATTCCTCATCCAGCTCTGCCGGTTCCTGTTTCGGCAGCAGCATGCGGCTTTTCATCGCCAGAAGTGTTGCAGCCATTACCAGATACTCACTGGCAATGTCGAGTTCCAGTTCCTGCATTGCATGGATATAGCCCATATATTGATCTGTTATTTCAGCAACCGGGATATCATATATATCGATTTCAAACCGGTTGATCAAATGCAGAAGCAGATCCAGCGGACCTTCAAATGCATCAATTTTGACACTGTATTTCACGTTCATCCCACCAAAATAGTCAAAAGTATTCAACCCAGGAAATCCATTCACTTATTTTACTTTACCAGAGAAAGGCAAACCGGGCTATCCTGTATTTAAAAACAGGGCTGCAGTATAGCGCATTGTTGATTTGTAACAATCTTGATTACAGATGAAGACACACTCCTCCGGCAAGAACAGCGGCCTGCGAAACCTTGTATGAGCATCTGATTTGATGAAGCTCACCGCCCGCCCCGCGGCAAAGAAGACACTGTGAGTGCGACCGGAGGGAAGCAGGAACAGATGTCGCATTTGTGCCCTTGGGTGAAAGCGAGTACCTGCAACGGAAATCAACACTAGCGTTTAACAGAGCCAACAACAAAAAAACAGACTGGCTGTCTGTTCATGAATCCAGCTATTACAGGTGAAATGGCCAGCCATTTATAGGTTCAGCTTTTGTACCCTTCAAAAAGCTTTCCTCCCCATGGTTCAATGATACTTTCTGTAAAGGATGTAAGTTTTTCTTTTTTGCCGGACTGGTAAAAGTGCTGAAATGCCTCAGTGAATTCTGCTGCCGTTTTCTCATCAAAGCGGCGCAGTGATCGAATGGTCCACTTTCCAAAACCGGTCCACTGCCTGTTCGTCCGCAATATGAATTCGTGCAGGATGTCCGCAAGCTGTCCGGCTGTAAACAGATTTTCTGCCACGTCCTCAGACCCTTCGAGATCATCAAGAAGTTCGGTTATCAAGTACCGGGCATTATCTGTCTGACTCTGTGTCCATGGCGGAGGCCCTTCGGCCAAACGCTGTTTTGCCTCTACTTTTATTTTTCTGGCGGTTCCGTCCATATCTTTCAAAATGATCCCCTCAGCACACATTCTGGGCAAATACGGGATGCCAAGCATGCAATCGCTGTCGAAAAAGACCTGGAATGAATCTTTGCTGTATAAGAAAACTTCTATTGGCCATTCATATTTTATAAAACACCGGCGCCGATCCACGGGTTCCTCCGCACCAATTATGACAATATCCAGATCCGATGCAGAGGTGTGATCTCCCCTGACAGTGCTTCCTGCCAAAAAGGCGGCTGCACATTCCGGGAAGTACCGATTGATGAATAACAGTGCCGCAGCTTCAGGTGAAAATCTCATATGGCTGACGCCTCCTTTTTTTCTGTCATCCTATCCTATGCTCACTTGATGGGCTTCATTTCAAAAACAATAAAAACAAGACATAGGAATATGATAAACTGATACAAATACCCGATCAGACAAAGGAGGGGATTTTTTTGAAGCTTTATGCTGAGCCTTATCTACAGTTTCTGTTGGAGTTTCATGGCACGAGGGATTATTTTGAATGCCATGAAATTTTAGAAGAGGAATGGAAAAAGGAGCCGCGCCCCGAATGGCAAAACGTATGGGAAGGCCTCATAAAGATTGCGGTCAGCCTTTATCATCAAAGGCGGAGAAATTTCAGCGGAGCCGAGCGGCTGATGAAAAAGGCAATCAAACTGCTCAGAGGGCAACCCGATGAGCTCCGGCAACTCGGAATCGACCAGAAGGAGCTCATCCGGATGATGGATAAACGGCTCAGTGAAATTGAGCATGACGTTCCGTATGAAAGCATGAACCTTCCCCTGACAGATGAACGGCTCATCGAGCGGTGTAAAAACTTGTGCGAGCGCCAGGGCTTTACGTGGTGCGGACAAAGCGACCTTGCAGACAGAATGCTCATACACCGCCACGCACTTAGGGACAGGCAGGAAGTCATCTCTGAACGGGAACGGCAGCTTGAACTGAAAAAAGACAACCGGCAAAGCGACTGAGCGTACTGGCTAAGCAGCCGGTTCATAATTAAAACAACAGTCAAGGTAACAGTGCATTTATAAGATTAATATGAAGATACGGTCAAAACCACCTTCTGGAGCATGATGTCTATGTAAAATCATATGGGTGAGTTTTGGCCTGATTTTTTCGGATGAATTATCCGGTTACAGGGTAGTCAGCTCCCTATCCGCAGACTTCCAGTCAAGCCTGCCGCCACGTACAAGATCTGCAGGGCTTGTCTAGTCCGATTTAACGCGCATTTTATACGGGTAATCGCCCATTGCCCGCTGCGGGTTCTCGGTTCGCAGCGGATGAAGGGAATTCGCTTAGTAGTATCTGACGATTTATACCTTCATACGGTAAAAAACCCGCACATATGGCGGGTTTTGCCTGCAAGGCGAGAATATGCTGCCGCTTCCGGCATAATCTTCCCGTCTCTTTCACTTTCAGTTGCTCGGCTTGCTGATGCACGGAAACAGTGAACCATTCCGATACGTATACAGTGAGGTCAGCCTTCACTCCTGCCGGCACTTTCCTCAAAGCGCTGCAGAAATCCTGCTGTATGTTTATTTGCTTTTAATTCCTGGTCATCGTCAAGGAAATCAAGTAAGGACTCAATCATCTTGGTTGCGATTCCCTGGCCGCGGTGCGATGGATTCACACAAACGTGCTTCAGCTCCACTTCACCGTTATCTTTCTCTTCAATACCGGTTATGCCGATTATATCTTCTTCTTTCCACAAAAAAAGCTGCCAGTCTTCATCTTCTTCATAATTCTTAATCGTTTCCTGGAGTTTTTTCAAATCTTTTTCGGTTGGCATGAACGACAGCAATCCCATCGCTATCTTTTCATAACTTTTTTTATATCGAATAAGCATGATTACCCCTCATTATAACCGTATTTATGAAAAAAGACGGCCGGCAAGTGCCAGGAGCATAATTACCGCAACGATGACCGTCACCGCAAGCAGCACTTTTTCCTGTTTTTTACCGGGATCCATAAATACCACTCCATCTTTTCCACGATTGATGTATTTTAACATATTATAAAAGAACAAATGAAAAAAATGCAACGTTTCTCAATTGTTTTTCAGGAATGGCATCTCTTGTATCATTGGGCAGCAGCAGCACTCCTACCCAACCAGGCCTTTATACCCTTTTTGAAAAAAATGAAACGGTTTATGATAAATTGAGATTCGGTGCGATAAACCTCCAATAAATAATTCCCCACACGAGTGCAAACAGGAGCAGCAATAAAAGCAGCGTCATGTTTTTCGACTTCATTTGTTCCGTATCCCTCCCAAATTATTAACTGAACACGAATAACTCTTTCAGTACTCTATGTGCTATAATAATATCTCTGCCACTTAAGAGCAAATTTACAGGCAAAAGGAGCGAAAACGTTGAAACCTCTATATCGTTTGGCATTGTCGTTCTTGGTACTCCTTGCTGCGGCCACAGTCAGCCCGGTATCTTTTGCGCATGCCGATGCGGCTGAAGGCGATGTCATCATCACACTTGGTGAGGACCTTTCAGAACAACAGCGCGAGGAAATTCTTAACGAAATGGAAGCACCGGATAAGCCGGAGATCGTTACCGTTACCAATGAAGAAGAACACCAGTATCTTGGAAATTATATCTCTAAAGCACAGATCGGCTCTCGGGCGCTTTCTTCATCTAAAATAACTGTCGGGAAGCAGGGGTCGGGCCTTATCATTGAGACCCGCAACATCAATTGGGTCACAAAAGAAATGTACGCAAATGCACTGACAACCGCCGGAGTTAAGGATGCTGATATATATATCACTGCACCGTTTGAAGTTTCCGGGACAGCTGCCCTGACAGGGATCATCAAAGCATATGAAATATCAGCGGATGTCACAATCACCGAACAGCAAAAACAGGTTGCAAATGAAGAAATGGTCACAACAGCTGAACTTGGAGATAAAGTCGGTGCCGACAAAGCGGCTGAGCTGATGACTAACATCAAAGAAAAAATTGCTGAAAACAAACCGGAAACAGACGCTGAAATGAGAACACTGATTGAAAATGCCGCAAAAGAACTTGGTATTACGCTGAGCGATGCGGAGCTTGACAGCCTTGTTGACCTGTTCAATAAAATGAAAGAACTCGACATCGATTGGAATCAGGTCTCTGCCCAACTCGAAAAAGCAAAAGAAAATTTTAAGAACTTCATGGAATCAGAAGAGGGACAGTCAATTCTTGAAAAGCTGAAACGGTTTTTCAGCAATGTCATTGATGCCCTTTCAGCATTGTTCCGATAAGGAGTTATATAAAAGAGAGCACCCGGCCGGGTGCTCTCTTTGTATACGGCCGTTAAGTTCAACGATTTGCTGCCTTTTTCCGCAGTGGAACATCAAGCTTCACAATGTCCTCATACGTTTCCCGTTTCACCGCGAGCTGGCTTTCCCCATCCTCTGCGAATACAACTGCCGGCCGCGGCAGCCGGTTATAATTGTTCGCCATCGAGTAGCCATAAGCTCCAGTTGAAAAGACAGCGATCAAATCGCCGGGCTTCACTTCAGGCAGCTCGACATCCCAAATGAGCATATCACCGCTCTCACAGCATTTACCTGCGATTGATACGAGTTCTTTGTTTTCTTCCGCGGCACGATTGGCAACAATCGCTTCGTATTTCGCTTCATAAAGTGCAGGCCTTAAATTATCACTCATTCCGCCGTCAACGGCTATATATCTTCGGGTACCGGGTACTTCCTTCTGGGATCCGGCTTTATAAAGGGTTGTTCCCGCTTCACCGACAATGGCCCGCCCCGGTTCAATCCATATTTCTGGAAGATTGAGCCCAAGACGCCCGGAATGTTCCCTGATGGCCCCGACGATTTCCTCTATATACTGTTCCGGCGTTATTGGATCATCTTCTCTTGTATACTTTATCCCAAACCCGCCGCCGACATTCAGGACTTCGGGAACGTATCCAATTTCTTCCTGCCATCTTTCAATCGCCTGGTAAAGCTTATCGATTGCCATGACAAAGCCGGTCGTTTCAAAAATTTGTGATCCGATATGGGAATGGATGCCAAGCAAATGGAACGCTTCACTGTCCAGCGCACGCCGGATAGCAACGTCAGCCTGACCGCTCTGGAGATCGAAACCGAACTTGGAATCCTCCTGGCCGGTTATAATATATTCATGGGTATGCGCCTCCACTCCAGGAGTCAGGCGCAGCATAACAGGAAGTTTCTTTCCCATTTCCCTGCCAATTCCCTCAATCAAGTCAAGTTCATAAAAATTATCGGCGACAAAACAGCCTATTCCTGCCCTGGCTGCCATTTTCAATTCGTCATAGCTTTTGTTGTTTCCGTGAAAGTGAATTCGTTCAACTGGAAAGCCGGCTGTGACCGCGGTATGAAGCTCTCCCCCTGAAACTACATCAAGACTCAGGCCCTCTTCAGCCATCACCTGGATGATTGCTATTGATGAGAAGGCCTTGCTAGCATAGGCAACCTGAGCTTTCACACCCAAACGTTTGAATGAATTTAAAAATGACCGTGCCTTATGTTTTACTAAAGCAACGTCATATACATATAAAGGAGTTCCATATCGGTTTGCCAGTTCCTCTGCACTTACTCCACCGATTTCAAGAACACCATGCCCGTTAATTCTGCTCGTACCTGACAACAAGACTTCCCTCTCCTTTTTCCGTTGCGCGGTCCCGCACATAAAAACAAAGCCGGTCATGCAAGTAACCGAACACCGGGACTTTAACACGCTGATTGATTAAAAAAACTTTAACATATAGATCATCAGCATGCAATCATCGTCCTATTTTTGCGCCTGCTTTTTGCGGTTTTGCGGACGGACAATGCTTGGGCGTGTCTTGGATAAAGGAACAGAAACCCTGATGAGCACCTGCATAAACGCTTTCGGATTAAAGGGGATGAACGGCCACAAATACGGTGTTTCAAGCGAGCGAATGCTTACAAGGAACAAAATGATTAATAATGTTCCCACAATGAAGCCCGGAACTTGAAACATGAAAACAAGGAGGATCAGCGCTACGCGCATCAATTTGTTCGCTATGCTTAATTCATAGCTCGGAGTGGCAAAAGATCCGATTGCCGATACAGCCACATATAATATGACTTCCGGCACAAACAGACCGACATCGATAGCGATTTGGCCGATTAATACTGCTGCAATAAGTCCCATCGCCGTCGATAGCGGCGTCGGTGTATGGATTGCCGCCATCCTGAGCAAATCTATCCCGAAATCAGCAAGCAGGAGCTGGAGGATGATGGGGATATTCGAATCCGCCTCATTCGGTCCGATAAAATCGAGTCCCTCAGGGAGAAGCGCTGGTTCCAGGACATACAAAAACCAGAGCGGGGTCAGCCAGATGGAAGCTGCCATGCCAAGAAAACGCACCCACCGCAAAAACGCACCGATTGCAGGTGTCTGTCTGTATTCCTCCGCATGCTGAACATGATGAAAAAAGGTGGTGGGCGTAATGATGACACTTGGTGACGTATCAACCAAAATCAGTACATGCCCTTCAAGCAAATGTGTTGCAGCAACATCCGGACGCTCGGTATATCTGACAAGCGGGTATGGATTAAAGCCCTGCTTGACCAGGAATTCTTCCACCGTTTTATCAGACATCGGAATTCCGTCAATATCTATTTCTTTCAGTTCCTTTTTTATAACGTTCACCAGTGCTGGGTCTGCCACATCCTGTAAGTATGCAACACAGACATCAGTCTTCGACCTTTCGCCGATTTGCATGATTTCGTGGCGCAGCCGTTCGTCCCGTATCCTGCGGCGGGTCAATGCCGTGTTCTCAATGATATTCTCCGTATAGCCGTCCCTTGCCCCGCGAACCACTTTCTCAGTGTCCGGTTCCTCCGGTGTCCTTCCCGGGTAGCTTCTGACATCGATAACAAATGCTGACTCTTCCCCGTCGATAAGGATGATGACCAAGCCAGACAAGAGCTGGTCGACAATTTCATCAATTGTCGTGACTTCCTCGACTTGCTGATGGACCAGCCGGTTGTGGATGAGCTCTTTCAGCTGCCGGGATGTTGTCCGGTGGCTTTCATTAAGGTTGACAAGCTCTTTCATCAATTCAATGATAAATTGGGTCTCACACAACCCGTTCAAATAGTAGAGCTGGATTTCACGGTGGTTCACGGTGAATTTTCTCACACCAAGGTCGAAGCTCGTTCCGACACCAATGCGCTTTTTCAAAAACTCTTCATTCTTAGCCACTTCTTTTGAGAGCGGAGTTTTACTGTTCGTTTTTATTGCCATCAAATCCACTCCGTTCCAAGATCATTCTGACCGCTGCCATTGTGACAGGGGCGCCAAATTTGACATCATCATGTCCTCCCATTTTACCTATATCCCCGATCCCCACTACAACACCTGCATCAAGGCCGTCTACACAATCAACAGTATCACCGTTGATCCGTCCTTCTTCCATTTCGGGAATGCCGCTTTTATCGATTCCATTTGCGGTGGGGTTTCCATATTTGTCAATACTCACGTCCACTCTTGTCCACTCGGTGTACCGCGGCCTGGAAGCGACTGCAATCACACCGAGAACATCGATGCCCGGATGTCCCGCCACTTCCTTCATCGCTTTTTCACCTGGCCCTTCGCCATAGTAACCGCAGTCATCAAACATGACGAAAACCGGCTCATCCCGGGCTTCCATTATCAGCTGTACCATCTCTTCCCCGGCTAATTCCGTTGGATTGCCGTGGGACCTTGAAATACAGCGGCCACCCACAACTGCTGCCGCATATTCAATCGTCTTTTTCGCATATTCATCCCCATCTGTGACAAGAATGACTTTCTTCATCCAATCACCTCATCCCCGGGGTTTGAAAATGACGGCAACAAGAAAGCCGAACAATATAGCAGAGGAAATACCTGCTGATGTCAGCTGGAATATCCCCATTGCAATGCCAATGAAACCGTGATCTTCTGATTCTTTCATCGCTCCGTGCAATAGGGAGTGACCAAAGCTTGTGATCGGAACTGTCGCACCGGCGCCGGCAAATTTTATAAATTTATCATAGATGCCGAATCCATCAAGCACGGCCCCTGCCACGACAAACGAACTCATTACATGGGCAGGGGTGAGCTTGAACATATCCAGGAGCAGCTGGCCCACCACACAAATTGCCCCTCCAAAAACAAAGGCAAGAAAATATTCCATTATGCCTGCCCCCCTTCCAAAGCAGATTCAAGGACGACACCATGGGCAATTGTCGGAATGGTTTCTTTTTGCTGCATCATAGTCGGACTAAGCAATGCCCCAGTTGCTGCGACCAGGACCCGTTTCAGCCGGCGCTTTTTCAATTCTTCAAGCAAATAACCATACGTTACGACAGCTGAACAGGCACAGCCGCTTCCGCCAGCAAAAACGTTTTGATCCGGCCGGAAAATCATCAGCCCGGCATCGTTATGCTTTCCTGACAGGTCGATTCCTTTTTCTTTGAGCATTTGCACAAGAATAGGGCTTCCGACTGCAGAAAGATCACCTGTAACGATCAGGTCATAGTCATCAGGTGTACGGCCGAGATCCTGTAAGTGCTGAAAAATGGTGTCAGCCGCAGCCGGAGCCATAGCCGATCCCATATCAAACGGGTCATCAATTCCATAATCTTTCACTTTTCCTATCGTTGCAGCTGTTATCTTTACGGGTGAAGGTTCTTTTGAGACAAGCGCAGTCCCGGCTCCTGAAACAGTATACGTGGCGGTATCTGGTTTCTGGCCGCCGTATTCGGTCGGATAACGGAATTGCCTTTCGGCTGTCGCGTTATGGCTGCTCGTCGAAGCAAGCACACGATTGGCAAACCCTCCATCAACGAGTGCTGAAGCTACCGCAAGTGTTTCCATAGACGTTGAACACGCACCGAACATGCACAGAAACGGAATTTCGTTTTTCCGTGCCGCATAGTTGGCGGTTACATTTTGGTTCAGTAAGTCGCCGGCAAGGAAAAAATCGATGTCTCCAAATGTGAGCTCAGCTTTTTCAAGTGTACTGTCAATGGATTCTTCCAGCAGTTTACGCTCTGCAAGCTCCCAGTTTTTCTCCCCGCAGTACAGGTCGTCAAACTGCCTGTCGATAAAATCCCGGAGCGGACCTTCAGACTCTTTAGGACCTGCAGCGGTGCCGGCGGCTGATATATATAATTCATTTTCAAAAGACCAAGTTTGCTTTCCGGTCAACCTCATATTTTCACCTTCTTATAAGATCATTTGAAATAGGTATCGAATCATTCCGACAATGTAAGCCGACACTGCTCCGAAGACGATTACCGAGCCTGCCAGCTTGAACATATTCGAGGCTACTCCGAGAACCAGCCCTTCACTTTTATGCTCAAGTGCTGCGCTTGTAATTGAATTCGCAAAACCCGTCACCGGAACAGCCGAGCCTGCACCAGCAAACTGTCCCAGTTTATCGTATACGCCAAATCCGGTTAAAAGGGCTGAAATCAAAATCAACGTTGCAACTGTTGGATTTCCGGCTGATTTTTCAGAGAAATCGAATACGGACATGTAAAAATTCTGGATGCCCTGACCGATCATGCAAATCAAGCCGCCAACAAGGAATGCTTTTATACAGTTTGCGATATATGGAGGCTTTGGCTGATAAGATTTAACATCATTTTTGTAATTTTCCTGAGTAATGTTTTGAGACATGGTCATACCCCCTCATAATTTGACAAAAAAGATCCAGTGGAAAAGTGATCCGAAAATCTTGCCGAGTACGATTGCTGTCAGAATCTGCAGAATTTCTTCACCGACCCCTATCCTTTTGGCAAGAATCGGCAGCACATTCAATACTTCTGTCAACGCCGCAGCAATCATGCCGATAAACATGCCTGCTGCCAGACCGAGCGGAATAAGCAGATAATCTGAGAGAGTGAAAAATATGTCATCCAGGCTGAACCAGGCACCTGCCAGAGCCCCTGCCACAATCGCCCATTCATAAAAGAGAATGAACGCCTGGCTTTTTGTGAGCTGAGCAAGTCGGGGCAAAATGCCAAAAACAGTAATAAACGCCACAAAGCCGGATCCGACAGCCAGCCCGCCGCCAAGCCCTATTAACATGACAAGCAGGGCGCTAATCACTGTCAACTGGTTTCAGGCTCTCCCGGTTTTCGTTCATGATGACATATTGGTCAAGATCCTGCTGATAATTGAACATCTCGACTTCAAGAGGGCTTGGCTCTTCGTTGATCCGTTTCTGAAACAAATGATTAAAGAAAAGAATCATACCTGCCCCAAGTCCTATTGAATAAGGGATTTGAAAAAGGAGCGGCTGTTCGCTTTCTTTACCTGTGATCAATGTATAGATTTTTTGATGGACTTCCTGCATACTTACATCCTCATGGAAATTCATAATAGCCAGCGCTGCACCGACAAACAGCAGAAAACAGACGGCAGCAATATACAGCGGGAGTGTTTTTTTCCTTCCGTAATCAACCTGGATGATCGCCTGGGATGGACCGACCGTTTGAATGTCAAGGCCAGGTTCCGCTTTCAATAAAAACTGCATCACCTGCATCACGTCAATGACTACGATATTCTTGTCGCTCATGTTCACATGATAGATCACTTTCTCATTCAAACGTTTGACTAAGGTGTCTTCTTTCCCCAATAACTGGGCAATATCTTTAAGGCGGATCATATGATTGGGTTTGACTTGAATCCGGTGACGCATTTTTACATATATTGTGTCAGCCACATGGATTCCCCCCTGTTATTTACAATGCTTTACAATGTAGTATGCTATCCATCGCATGAAACATTCTGCTGCTTGTTCTCCAATATGTGGAAGTTCTGCACATGAAGAAAAGCGCAAGGCGCCCGCTTAGCGGCGTACGTATAAGCAGGGCCGCACCAGGAAAGGCGTTTTTTCCTTTCTTGCCTATTTTAAAAAAACTCGCCGATTGGCGAGCCTTAAACGAAGACAGCTGCGAAGCTGCCCTTATCTGAATTCTTAAAATTGGCCACTGGCTCGAAATACTTCCTCGCTGACAATTTACACGCCCTGGACGGCAAAAAAAGACCGGATGAACTATCGGTTCATCTGGTCTTTCATTTCAAGAAGTATTTTCTTTTCAAGCCGCGAGACCTGCACTTGTGAAATGCCGAGTCTTTCCGCCACCTCCGACTGGGTCTTGTCTTTAAAATAGCGAAGGAATACAATGAGGCGTTCCCTGTCATCCAATCCGTTTATCGCTTCCTTTAATGCAATTTTATCAAACCATTTCGTTTCAGTATCGTCAGCTATCTGGTCAAGGAGTGTTATGGGATCCCCGTCATTTTCATATACAGTTTCATGGATTGATGCGGGTGACCGGCTTGCTTCCTGGGCAAGGACCACATCTTCAGCAGTGATGCCAAGCGCTTCGGCAATTTCCGCTACGGTCGGCGCCCTGCCAAACGTTTTCGTGAGTTCCTCTTTCGTTTTCCTGATCTTATTTCCTGTTTCTTTCAAGGAGCGGCTCACTTTGACCGTGCCGTCATCCCGGATGAAACGCTGGATTTCCCCAATGATCATGGGGACAGCATACGTAGAGAACTTCACCTCGTAGGAAAGGTCAAATTTATCAACTGATTTAAGAAGACCGATACAGCCTATTTGAAATAAATCATCGGGTTCATAGCCTCTATTCAAAAAACGCTGGACAACAGACCAGACAAGGCGCATATTCCGCTGGATAATCATATCCCTTGCAGCCTTGTCCCCTTGCTGGCTCAGCTTGATCAGCTTTTTGACCTCTTCATCTTTCAAATGGGGGGCCTTTTCATTTTTGATCTCCGTATCCATAGGCAGAACTCCTTAATTGCAATAAGCATTGCTCTTTGACAAATACTTTGTCAGACGAACTGTGGTTCCGGACGATTCCCCGGTTGTGATTTCCACCTTGTCCATAAAATTTTCCATAATGGTAAATCCCATTCCGGACCGTTCGAGTTCTGGCTTGGTTGTATAAAGCGGCTGGCGTGCTTCTTCCAGATTGGATATGCCGATGCCTTCATCACGTATTTCAAGATGTGCTGTCTCATCCTCGAGCGTGACCGAAACATAGACAATACCTTCCGGGTTATTGTCATATCCGTGAATGATCGCATTCGTTACTGCTTCAGAGACGACCGTTTTGATTTCCGTCAGTGTGTCCATTGTCGGATCGAGCTGAGCGATGAAAGCGGCAACTGTCACTCTGGCAAACGATTCATTTTGGCTCAATGCCGAAAATTGAAGTTTCATCTCATTTTTCATCTTATGCCACCCCCAGGCGGTGGAGGGCATTTTCTTCACTCGGTTCCATTCGGATGATTTTGAACAGCCCAGACATATCAAAGAGGCGTTTGACAGCAGGCGATATAGCACATACCACCATCTCACCGTCGCCTTGCTTCACTTGTTTATAGCGGCCGAGGATGACCCCGAGACCGGAGCTGTCCATAAATTGCAGCTGTTCAAGATTTAATACGATATGATGAACAGGATATTCATCCATGACTTTATTTACTTTCTGACGCAGCTCTTCCGCCGTATGGTGATCAAGTTCCCCGGCGAGTCTTATTAAAAGAACATCTTGTTTCACTTCAAGGTTTATTGAAAGACTCATCCTAAGCTTCCTCCTTTTATGGGTTAAGAGAGTCTTTCGCTGTCCTTGAAACATTTTCCTTCATGCAAACAAAACTAGTGCCTTTTCAACAATATTAGAAGCTTTTTTATTTTTGGCCGCCAAACCATGACATATTGCGCTTGAAAAGGTCAAGCCAGGAAGCAGTCTTGATTTCTTCTTTGACGACCAGGTCTTTTTCAAGAACTACTTCTCCATTTTTTGTGAAGATAAGTTTTCCCGCTTTACTGCCTTTTTCGAGCGGCGCCTGCAGTCCTTGCGGCACCTTCACTTCCGTTTTGATGTCATCTGTTTTTTCGCCTTTTTTTGTGAGCAGGGAAATCGGTTCGGCTGTCACCAGGTCAGCGTATCTCCTGTCTCCTTTTATAATCGGGACCTCACCAATTTTCTTCCCTTGTTCATAAAGCTGATGGGTTTCATAACGGTTGAATGCATAGTCAAGCATTTTGGAAACCTGCCTGTTCCGCTCCTTTGGAGTCGGTGCTCCCATCACAACCGCAATCACCCTCATGCCATCCCGTTTTGCCGTAGCGGTAAGGCAATACTTGGCTTCATTTGTATAGCCCGTCTTCAACCCATCGACGCCGGGGTAAAATTTCACAAGACGGTTCGTGTTTACAAGCCAGAATTTCTTATCGGTATCCTCGCGCAAGTAATCTTCGTAAGTACCGGTGAATTCGATGACCTTATCATATTTAAGCAATTCTTTTGCAATGACAGCCATATCGTTTGCAGAACTGTAATGTCCCTCAGCCGGCAGGCCGGTGACGTTTTTAAATGCTGAGTTTTTCAGACCCAGCTCTTTCGCCCTCTTATTCATCTGTTCTACAAATGCGTCTTCAGATCCGGCAACCCTTTCAGCCAGGGCCACCGAAGCATCATTACCTGATGCGATGGCAACTCCTTTCAGCAGGTCCCGGACAGTCATTTCCTCGCCGGGTTCCAAAAAAATCTGGGATCCGCCCATAGATGCTGCATAATCACTTGTCCTTACTGTCTCATCCATTTTAAGCTCACCATTTTCCATGGCTTCCATGACAAGCAGCATGGTCATGATTTTCGTCATACTGGCAGGAGGCAGTTCTTTGTCGGCATTTTTTTCAAACATGATCTTTCCGCTGTCCCGTTCCATCAAAACAGCAGACTCCGCATTGTCAGCGAGGTCAAGACTTTTATTTTCCTCGGCCGATACAGCTGCGGGCAATAGTGCAGTTAAAATTACAAGTATAGAAACAAGCGAAAAAAGTACGCGCTTCATGCTATCTAATCCCTCCAATCCTAATACGACCATTTTTTCCATAATTTAATTTTATATACACGTATTTACAGAAATCGTGCTGTATCTTTCGTGCTGCAGTGAGTTCCCTTAAGCAAAGAGAGTCTGTTAAGGGAGTTTTGGATAGTATCTGTTTTGCTGCTTCAGGCCTGCTGTCTAAAAATGGGCTTTCTTTCCACAGATATTAATCAAAAGCCAGAACAAATGCGTAAGGCGCCCGCTTAGCGGCATAGGCATAAGCGGAGGTACCCGCAGGGAGGTGCTCTATCCTCCCAGAGGGTACCCCCGCTTATGACGATAGCAGCTGGCGCCTGGAGCTGGATAACTACCTTCTCGCTTTTTATCACAACGCAAAAATTTTTAATTTCCTTAACAAAAAAAAAAAGCGCCTTTTTATCAAAGGCACTTTTTCACGCTTTATTGAATTACATCATAAACCAGGGTTGGCCTATCCACTCTTTCAGCAGAGATTGAAACATTTTGATAGATGATTTCTTTTACTTCTTCAACATCCTCATTGTTACTGTATATGGTGACGAGTGATTCGCCGGCTTCCACTTTCTCTCCGACTTTCTTATTCAAGTACAACCCCACTGCCAGGTCAATAACTGAATCCTTTGTCGCACGGCCGGCTCCAAGCAGCATTGCCGCCGTACCTATTTCATCCGCCACAATGTCACTTACATAACCGCTTACTTTAGCCGGAACTTCAACTTTATGTTTGGCCTGAGGAAGGCGTGACGGATCATCCACAATTGCCGGATTTCCGCCCTGGGCTTCAAGGAATGTTTTGAACTTATCAAGTGCTGAACCATTTTTCATGGCTTCTTCCAGCATATTCCGCGCTTCTTCAAGGGTATCCGCTTTTTCAGCAAGATACACCATATGGCTTCCGAGCGTAAGGCATAATTCCTGAAGGTCCTGAGGTCCCTGCCCCTTAAGCGTATCAATGGCTTCCTTCACTTCAAGCGCATTACCGACAGCAAATCCAAGAGGCTGGCTCATGTCGGATATGACTGCCATTGTTCTCCGGCCGACCTTATTGCCGATTTCAACCATTGCTCCGGCAAGGTCCCTGGCATCATCAAGTTCTTTCATGAATGCACCTGCGCCTGTTTTCACATCCAAAACGATTGCATCAGCACCGGCAGCAATCTTTTTGCTCATGATCGAGCTCGCAATCATCGGAAT
Source organism: Bacillus marinisedimentorum (assembly GCF_001644195.2). Taxonomy (NCBI): domain Bacteria; kingdom Bacillati; phylum Bacillota; class Bacilli; order Caryophanales; family Bacillaceae; genus Bacillus; species Bacillus marinisedimentorum. Next base: position 20,389 of record NZ_LWBL02000063.1, read on the forward strand.
AGAATTGACAGTAGCTGTCACATCACGCAGAGAATAGAGCTTCTTATCGGCTGGTGTTAGATTTCCGCTCTGGCCGATGACCGCAATCTTGTTTTTGTTGACTAGATCAATGAATTGCTTACTGTCAATTTCAACATGGAAACCTTCCACCGATTCAAGCTTATCGATGGTTCCGCCGGTATGTCCGAGTCCGCGCCCGCTCATTTTAGCGACCGGCACGCCGACGGATGCCACGAGTGGTGCCAGAACGAGGGTTGTCGTATCGCCGACTCCTCCGGTAGAGTGTTTGTCCACTTTGATTCCTTCAATTTCCGAAAGATCGATCTGGTCACCTGATTCCACCATTGCCATTGTCAAATTGGCTCTTTCGGCTGGCGACATGTCCCGGAAAAAGACAGCCATCGCAAATGCGCTCATTTGATAATCCGGAATTTCGCCGTCTGTATATCCCTTTATCAAAAAATCGATTTCTTCTTTGGACAGCTCCCCGCCATCACGCTTTTTTTCAATAATATCAACCATTCTCATTCGTCTCACCCTTTATAAGGAAATGAAATTCAATCACTATTCAGGAAGCAGCAGCCGTTTTTCCAGTGTGCTGAACCCCTGTTTAACTTGAGGCACCTTAGATCGTCTGAATGATTTGCTTCACGAGTTTAAGGAAGCCTTCTTTCACTTTTTCCGTTGTTTCGATTACTTCTTCATGATTCAAAGGCTGGTCAAGCATGCCTGCTGCCATGTTGGAAATGCATGAAATGCCCAGAACATTCAGTCCCGCATGCCTGGCAACGATCACTTCAGGAACTGTGGACATCCCAACTGCATCCCCGCCAAAGCCGCGCAGCATCCTGACTTCTGCCGGCGTCTCGTAGGAAGGTCCTGTGTTTCCCACATACACCCCTTCCTTTACCTGGATTCCAGCCTGGTCGGCTGCGCTGGAAGCGAGAGTGCGCAGTTCCTTGTTGTATGCTTCAGACATATCCGGGAACCTGACTCCAAGTTCGGAGTCATTCGGCCCGATCAGCGGATTTTCACCCATATTGTTGATATGATCGGTTATGATCATCAAATCTCCCGGTTCAAATTCCGGATTAATGCCGCCGGCCGCATTGGTGACGATCAGCTTATCCACACCGATTTCCTTCATGACGCGGACCGGAAATGTCACTTTTGCCATTTCATATCCTTCATAATAATGGAAGCGCCCCTTCATAGCGATGACCGTTTTTCCCTGCAAAGTCCCATAAACAAGCTCGCCGGCATGGCCGGCCACCGTCGAAACAGGAAACTCGGGGATATTTTCATAAGGAATGACAACCGGTTTTTCGATTTCATCAGCCAGTACACCGAGTCCTGAACCGAGAATCAAACCGATTTGCGGAGATTCCCCGATTTTGCTGCGTATGTGATCAGCAGCTTTCATGATCAGCTCTTTATTCATTTTCTACCCCTCCAGCAAGTCTATTTTGTAATTTTATCAAGAAATGAGATGCCGTGTTCAGGCAGCTTCACTGTGAAATTATCGGCAATCGTCGCCCCAATATCTGCAAATGTTTTCCGGATTTCAAGCTCTTTTCCGCTCTCATCTCCTTTATGGTAAGCGAGCAGCGGCACATATTCACGTGTATGGTCAGTCCCGTGGTGGACAGGGTCGTTGCCGTGGTCAGCTGTAATGATGAGCAAGTCTTCTTCCTGCAGGTTATCAAGCACTTCCGGGAGGCGTTCGTCGAATTCCTCAAGTGCTTTCCCGTACCCTTCAGGATCACGGCGATGGCCGAATTTCGCATCAAAATCAACGAGATTGACGAACGAAATTCCAGTGAAATCCATACCGAATGTCTGATTCAGCTTATCCATACCATCCATGTTTGAAGTTGTGCGGAGGGATTCCGTTACACCCTCGCCATCATAAATGTCAGAAATCTTTCCGATGGCGATAACATCGTAACCGCTGTCTTTCATCTCATTCATGACTGTGCGGCCGAAAGGCTTCAAAGCATAATCATGGCGGTTCGATGTACGTTCAAACGATCCGGGTTCACCAATGAACGGACGGGCGATTACACGTCCGACCATATATTTTTCGTCAAGCGTCAACTTGCGAGCAAACTCACAAATACGGTATTGTTCTTCAATCGGAATAATATCTTCGTGGGCAGCAATTTGAAGAACCGAGTCAGCGGAAGTGTAGACGATCAATGCGCCTGTCTTCATATGTTCTTCGCCGAGTTCTTCAATGATTGCTGTGCCGGATGCCGGCTTGTTTCCAATCACCTTCCGGCCTGTTTTTTCTTCGAGTACATTGATCAATTCATCCGGAAACCCGTCAGGAAATGTCCGGAACGGCTGGTCGATATGAAGGCCCATGATTTCCCAGTGCCCGGTCATTGTATCTTTGCCGTTTGACGCTTCCTCCATTTTTGTGAAATACGCAAGCGGACTGCTTGCTTTTTCGATCCCTTTTATTTCACGGATGTTGCTGATGCCAAGTTTACCGAGATTCGGCATTTTGAGTCCGTCCATATGTTCTGCTATATGTCCGAGTGTATCCGCACCTTTATCATTGTACTGTTCAGCATCCGGTGCTTCGCCGATTCCGACAGAGTCCATTACGATTAAAAAAATACGTTTGAAACGTTTGTATTCCATCGTTTACCTCCTGAAGAAAAATATAGTTTCGTACATAGCTGTATACCATTACTGTTATTCCCAACCAACCCCCGTTTTTAACATAAGGACAGGTGTTGTCTGAAGTCAGACCTCTTTACGCAAACCAGGAGCTTATGCTCTTGGATGATACGACGCATAAATATCTTTAAGGCGTTTGTTAGTGACGTGCGTATAGATCTGAGTTGTGGAAATGTCGGCATGGCCAAGCATTTCCTGGACTGCCCGTAAATCCGCGCCGTTTTCAAGCAGATGTGTCGCAAATGAATGCCGCAGCGTATGCGGAGTCAGCTCTTTTTGGATATTTGCTTTCCTCGAGAGCTTGTTTAGAATCTTCCAGAACCCCTGCCGTGACAGCCGATTCCCATGGTGATTAAGAAACAGGGCGTCACTCTGCTTCTTTTTCAAAAGTTCCGGCCTACCCCTGTCAAGGTATTCGGCAACCGAAGTCTGCGCCATTTTGCCGAGTGGAATGATCCTTTCCTTATTCCCTTTTCCGAGGCAGCGGACAAACCCCATTGTCAGATGCACATCGCTTATATTAAGCTGGACGAGCTCAGATACACGGATCCCTGTTGCATATAAAACCTCAAGCATGGCCAGGTCCCTTTTTCCAAGAGCCGTACTGCTTTCCGGAGTTGCCAGCAGCGCCTCCACCTCTTCCATCGATAAGACACGCGGCAGTTTCCTTTCCAGCTTGGGTGTTTCAATATGAAGAGTGGGGTCGCTTTCGGATGCTTTCTCCCTCAGCAAAAAATGATGGAACGAGCGGATTGAAGCAAGGTTTCTGGCAATGGTTGTCTGGGCTCTTCCCTGTTCCTTCATGTGATGTATGTAATTGATGATATGCGCACGCTTCACATCATTCACTGAAGAAAGCTGCTCAACTTTATCCAGATAAAGGACATATTGTCCGAGATCCCTGCGGTAAGACTGGACTGTATTATCCGCCAGGGCCCTTTCCACAATAAGGAAGTGGATAAAGTCCTCTACATGATCTTTCATATCTATCCCCTACTCTCCTGAATGGAAATAGTAAATCAAGCGGTTATACCAATCCGTATCAAGCTCTTCCACCATTCTGGCAGCCTTTACAGCTTTGCCTTCCGGCTCGTCATATCGGTGGTAGCTCTCGTATTCTTTATTCACCAGCAGAAGCCCATAGTAAAAAAGCAGCGTACAGCCGGTGAAAAACAAAAAAATCTTCAGCATGTCCCATATCAGCTTCACAAAAGACCCCATCATTCATCCTCCCGTCCATGCACACTTATACATAAAAGTTATGCCTGTTCGGGACCTGAATATACATAGACGGCAAACTTTGCCGCCTATTTTGTACCAATAGATTATTTGAAGATCTTTTTTTCTGCATCAATGGGGCAATTCCAGGGCATTTCCCGGATGAATAAAGCCTTTTCATTTGTAACGTTACCGGATTTCCCTCTGTTTGTAAATAGGTCTGACCTTTTTTCGGGAAATTGTCGAAATGCTGACAACCGTCTGCTGTTTCGGGCAGAAATTTGTTCAGATTCCTTTTTAAACACTGCTATTGCTTTCCGCTGACGACGAACGTTTCACCAGGGGGACAAGTGCTAATCCGTTCTCACTTTGCATTCGATCCCATTCACATTGTCTTCTTTGCTTGGAGCAGGCAGTGAGACTCAATTGTCAGCTGCTACTGCGGGAGCCCACCTGTTCCGCTGCCCCGCGGGCCTCGCACCTATGGCTCCAATCAACCTGCAAAACCGGAGTTCTTGCCTCCATATGATTATGAAGCAACCTGACCGATTCCGAGCCTTTAGGCGAAGACAGAGGCATAGTTGCCCTTATCTCCATCTTAAAATTGACCGGTGTGCGAAATACTCCCTTGCTGATAATTTATGCTTTCCTATATGTAAAGAAAACTCACCTACTGACAGACCTTAAGCTGGAGACAGAGGAGCAGTTTCCCCTTATCTCTATTCATAACATCTGTCTCTGCGTCGAAACACTTCCTTGTTGAAAATTCCCGCTTTCCTAAACGGTAAAAAAACTATCTCTATAAAAGAGCTTTCCAAGAACAGCAAAAAACCTTTTCCCCAAACGGAAAAGGTCATTTCTCTTCTTTTTCTTTCGCCTGACAAGTTCGGCAAATGCCGTGAAACGTCAAGCGATGATCTTTAATTTTAAAATCAAAGTCACGTTCTACGATCCGCTCAACATCTCCAAGCAAATCATCCTGAATTTCATCCACCGTACCGCACTCTATGCAGACGAGATGATGATGGAAATGGGCTGCTCCTTCTTTACGAAGGTCATATCGGGATACGCCATCACCAAAGTTAATTTTATCAACGATTTTCAACTCGGTTAACAATTCAAGTGTACGGTATACAGTTGCAAGTCCAATTTCAGGAGCTTTATCTTTCACGAGAAGGTAGACATCTTCAGCGCTCAAATGATCTTCCTCATTTTCCAGCAGAACTCTTACAGTCGCTTCCCGCTGCGGTGTCAACTTGTAACTTTTCGAATGTAGCTGTTTTTTAATGCGGTCAATTCTGCTTTCCATTTTGCAATCCCTCCCGCGGCTCCGCAACTTCACATTACTATTATAATAACTGAGAAAAATAGTGTCAAATTAAAATGATTTTAATAAGAAAAAAAGAATCATTTTAAAATCCTGCAATTTCATTAATAGATAACCTTAATCACAGCCTTCATTAAGACAGGAGAAAGAAATGCCTCAAAAGAGGATGCTGCCCCGACCGCAATAATAATGATTATCATTAACATAGTATACCTCATAAACGCAGGAAATAAAGCATCCGCAGTTGTCTTTTTTATGAACAGCTGACGCATGAGCTTCAAAGAAAATGACAGTGCCGCGGTCCCGAAGATGATAAAAGCGGGAATAAGAAGCAGATTTTGCGGGATTACCGAGACAAATGAGAGTAAAAAGCCATGCCAGCCGAGCTGATTCACCAGGAAACCGACCGTGAACCCGACGACTACCCCTTTCAAAAAAATCAATACAAGGATAATAGGCAAGCCGATGATGGACAGGCCCAGAATCCACATAAGGCCAACGAATCTGGCATGATGGAGAAAGCTTTGCTTGAACATGACCCCCTGCTCAGCAATCGATCCATTCTGTACTTGTCCGAAAAACAGGCTCAAATACTGGAATAAGTCGTTCTTTTGGATATCGCTTAAACTGTTCACTGTGACTGCGCCGAAAATGATGCCCATCAAAAAAAGGACAAAAATAAATAAATAAAGCGAAAATGAATCACGCAGATGTGATTGCAATGCATATTTCCAGTTCTTTCTCATGCCGGTCCCCCCTGTTCCTTAGTTCATTCTATTTGGGAACAGGAGAATCTATGACAGGCGCATGCCGATTTCTATTAAACCTATCAGCAACAATATAGCAATTGCCTGTCTACCGGAGCTTGCCGTAAGTTCCGCCTCCACCTTCCATTATTTCAGCTATCCCATTTCTGACAGCCACAATTTTTTTCGCTGCTGCTGAATTCACAGCTTCCTGAAGCTGTTCGTACGAAGCATGGTGAAGCACTTCCATATCCGGACCGATCCGCTCTCTGAGCTTGCGGAGTGATGCAGGCCCGATACCCGGTATCATATCAAGCGGCACTTGATAAATGTAAGGAGGGCGGCTCCTTTGCTCTTTGGAGCGTGATATGTGAGCCAGTTCCAACGTCCGTTCATATACGCCTTTCACTATATTCCCCCCGCAGTCAACACATCTAATCCGGACCGGGTCTTCCCTTCTGCCGCATTCCCTGCAGACTGTCCGATAATATTTTCCAAGTTTCGGATTCAGGCCGAAGTTTGCGGTAATCCCCCTTCCATCCTGCTCCCTCAACGCCAGCTTCCACTCCTGGAATGAAGGCCGTTCCATCGCCATCTTTTGATATTCACGCGCTATTTTCTCAGCGGAGTGCGCATCAGAGTTTGAGAGGAATGGATAGTTCCGCAATTCAGCGACTGTATCCGCAGTCACGGTATCCTGACTCAGTCCAAGTTCAACGGCATCAATCAAATCCGGCCGGAATATTTCCGACAGCGAACGGCGGACCCCCTTCCCATAGGTACTCTTAAATGGAGTGAACACATGGGCAGGAATGAATATGCCGGAATGCTCCTTAACTTTTTCCTGAAGGAGCACAGGGTCGAGCACAACCCTCTGTGTGCTTAGTGACGGGTTTTTCATACTGGTGTTCAGCCATGTTGAAAACTCCTTCATTTCGGTCAGACCAGGCATATAGCAAAGGACATGCACCGGCGCGTTTGTTGCCGGAGACAGCAGTTCAACCTCCACGCCGGGTATTACGGCTGTTTTTTTATAATAAAGGGTATTTTCCTGCTCAGAGAGAGTCCCGGCACGTAAAAGGCCGGTGAGCTCATGTTGGATTTCAGGTACGTGGGCATCAATTATGCCTATCATGTCAAGCCCTTTGACTACAGCCGCCGTTTCGAGCACGTTTACAAGATCCATTTTTGGAGACGCAGTGATTTTCACCGGCCGCCCGCTTTTTGTCCTGCCGATATGGATATGGAAGTCGGCGAAGTAACTGTTCATTTTCGTTCAGCCGCTTCTTTCAACTGTAAATATTGGACGGCATATGCGGTTTTTGCATCGTATATTTCATGATTTTCAATCAGCTGCCCTGCCTCCTGGAGAGTGACTTCCATCACGTCGACAAACTCATCGGCATCAAGGACAGCTGTCCCATCCCCTTTTTTCAGGCCTTTCGCTTCGTAAAGGTGGACAAGTTCATCCGCAAAGCCGGGCGACGTATAAAATGATATGATTTTTTCCAAACTATCAGCGATATAACCGGTTTCTTCCTCAAGCTCCCGCTTTGCAGTCACAAGAGGTTCTTCACCCGGTTCCAGTTTACCGGCCGGGATTTCAACCATTACCCGGTCCATCGGTTTTCGGTATTGTCTGACAAGAATCAGCCTGCCTTCATCTGTACAGGCAATGACCGCAACCGCTCCGGGATGTTTCACAATTTCCCGTTTGCTCGTTTTCCCGTTCGGCAATCGGACTTCCTGCAACTTCAAATCAATGATCTTGCCTTCATATATCACTTGTTCAGCCATTGTTTTTTCAATTAAATGTTTCAACCATTTCATCTCCCTGTTCTAGCAAATGGCATTTCTACATAAAGTCTATCATACATGAAAAACGCTTGTACCATGAAGGAGGAACCCTGGTGAAAATTTACGTCACTGAAAATGGAATCACACTCGTCGGCAAAAGCTGGGAGATCCGCCGGGCTTTGAAAGAATACAGCAAACAGTTTGACACCATCAAGCAATGGACCTCCATAGCCAGACAGTAAAGGCCGCCAGAGCGCAGGCCTTTTTTTGCTGCCTGAAATTTCCTAACGGCTTTATCTTTTTATGAATATCTGTACGATTTGAGAGACCTGCGCAGCCTTAGTGGTCTATACTGGATTTTTTCTCTGCAGCGCGTTTTTAGTTCATTCAATAATGGAAATTAACACATCTTTTTTGGGAATTTGCTGTTCCTGCACCATCTCCTCTTCGGCTCTCTTTCTTTTCCCGTCTACCTTCGTGCGTTACAATGAAGGAAACTGACTCGATTGGAGGCGTTGAAATGCAAAAAAACAGGCTGGGCCTGTCCGATTTGTACGTTTCTGAAATCGGACTCGGCTGCATGTCACTCGGGACCGATGAACACAAAGCGGTCTCCATCATCAGCGAAGCACTTGAACTCGGCATCAATTATCTCGATACTGCCGACCTATACGATTTTGGCCTGAATGAGGAATTTGTCGGGAAAGCGGTGAAAGGAAGACGAGACGATATCATCATCGCCACCAAAGGTGGAAATCACTGGGAAAACGATAGGGACGGCTGGTACTGGGACCCGTCCAAAGCCTACATAAAAGAAGCGGTAAAGAACAGCCTGCTGCGGCTGCAGACTGATTATATCGATCTTTACCAGCTTCATGGCGGCACAATTGATGACCCGATAGACGAAACGATCGAAGCATTCGAAGAACTTAAAAGAGAAGGGATCATCAGGGAATACGGCATCTCCTCGATCCGCCCCAATGTGATAAGAGAGTATGCACGCCGGTCCAATATTGTGAGCGTCATGACCCAATACAGTATTCTTGACAGAAGGCCCGAAGAAGAAGTGCTCGGACTGCTTGAGGAAAAAGAGATCAGCGCTATAGCGAGGGGACCGCTTGCCAAAGGTCTGCTGACAGGCCGGTTTGCCGAAAAGGCCGAAAAATTCAAGGATGGCGGCCATCTTGGCTATACGTATGAAGATCTCTATGCTATCGGCAGACGCCTTGGCGAAACAGCGGACAGCCGTTTTATGGAAGAATCTCTAGCACTCCGTTACCCCCTCCATCACCCTGCGGTCGCTGCTGTCATACCGGGGGCCAGTTCCTCCCTGCAGCTGCAAGAAAATGTGCAGGCTGTTTCCCGGGGATCGATTGATGATGAAACATTCCGAAAGCTGCAGTCCCTCACCCGGGCGATCACGTATGATAAACACCAGTAAAACCTTTGGGTGTCAAAATAGCCAGAAATAAAAAAGCAGATTAAAGAGGAAGCCAGAAAAATCCTGGGGGAGCGAAGGAAAGTGGCGGCAGGCGGGATGCATGGCACTGGATTGTGGTCCAGTTCCTGTATTGTTGGCCTTTTCTTAACTATAGGCACGGAAAGCGGGTTTCCATGCCTATAGTTTGATTATGCAGCTGTTTATAGGCACTGAGCCGAAGATGTTCCCGGGACGCCCGCAAAAAACGAGCCCCTGCAGCGGCAATCAACTTCCCGTTCTAAAGTGTTAGAACCAAGCCCTTCCTTCCTCCATAACCCTTCCCTAGTTGAATAACGTTCTTCTTAAATGTTCATATCCATAAAACCAAACCTGCTCAAAAAAATTATGAATGCAATTAATACGCGTTTAAATTTACAAATTCAACAGGTGCCAATAAGTTGTGTCACCTTTCTAAAAGCAAGTGTGAATTTCTATCTTAATTGGGTTATTTATGGATCCATTTATATCCATAAAAATAAGCAGCCCAATTTTATTGCTGATTGGACTGCTGTTTAGTGTATTTTTTCTGCTTATAGTCGAAAACAGAACCCGGTCAGTATAAAGCTTCGGGTGTTTTTGACATCATTTTAAAAACGCATGGTAAAACCGCGTCATCGCAACTGCAAAATCTCCGCGATTTACAGTGCTTTCCGGTTTGAATGATGCTTTTATGACGGGTTCCAGGTCATATGGGCCCTGCTCCGTTTGAAAATAAGCATTCAGGACATTAAGGTCAAGGGCCAGCTGGACATAGCCCCTGTACTCATCCGGCACCTGGGGGGAATCCTCGATCTCCAGCCGCTCTTCACCATATTGGACAGTAAGCGTATCTCCGGCTTTTGCTTCTGCTTCATTTTCCAAGCCGAGACTCTGAATGAGGGAATAGGCAAGTTCAGCCCTTGAAACCTCTCCATCAGGATTGAACTGCCCATTTTCAGCCAGCATAACACCGTTCTGTACGTATGATGAAGGTTTCAGGGCCGCACCTTGTGCAGTCACTGCACCGGAAAATGCGGCTTCCCCGCCATCTACATCGGTAAAGCTTTGAGGGGAGACGGTCTGGCGAATTCCTGCACCTGCGGTAAGATATTTTGCCAGTTCCATCCTGGTAAGACTGCTGTCAGGTTCAAATACTCCGCTTTCCTTCCCATCAAATAATCGTTCGCCGATGCCAAGTTTGATGGCGGACTCGGCCGGATGGCCTTCGATGTCTTCAAGCCCTGCAAATCCATCTACCGCCGTCATGGTCAGCGTGCCTTTCACGGTTTCAGGCAGTCCCATTGCCAGCGGGTCTTCTTCCGTTCCGCGCAGCCCGCGGATTTCAGCCTTCCACGGACCCGGTACTGGAGAACTGACCGAAACCGTCCTGTCAGGGTAAAGGGAAAACAGGAGGCTTATGCCCGAGCTGTATTCCGTTCCGTCTGGTGAAATGAGCACAAGGTTCAGAGGGTTTCCTGTTTCTTCAAGCAAACCGCGGGCAAATACTTTGGCAGACAGGCCTGCTATACCTTCTGGAACTTCAAATTCATATGCATTATCCGAAACATATGTCAGCGGATTATAGTCAACCGTAAACTCCCCATGTTCCGCTTGTGTTTCAACAGTACTATTGAACTCAGTATAGGAATTGACTGTTGCACCATACTCCGTCCCGTTCAGCGCGGTGTCTACGGCAGCGTATGCATTCAAGTAACCGGCCCCCGCTTCCCATGTTTCATAGCCTGGCATATTTGTAGCCGTTTCCTGGAATATTTCTTTGATCTCACCGGGCGAAAGGGACGGATTCGCTTCAAGCATCAACGCCGCCACCCCTGCTGCATGAGGCGTTGCCATTGAGGTTCCGCTCATCGTCGTATAATAAGGCAGATGAGCCGGGTCAATGCCTTCGATATCATCGGTCGCTGCCAGTGAAGAAACCGGAGCAATGACCCTTGTCGAAATAATGTCAACACCCGGTGCCGTTACCGTCGGACGGTCCTCCCATGTCCATTCTTCCCCGTCAATGGTGAATGTTCCGCCGGCACCCTTTGTACCGCGGGAAGAGAAATCGGCGAGCGTCCCGTCTTTTTCACCTGCAGCGACCGAGATCACCCATGGTGCTTTGGCGTAAGGATTGTGAGTGTTTTCGCCGGGACCTTCGTTTCCTGCTGCAAATAACACCGTGATCCCGCGGTCATATGCCATCTTACTCGCAATGTTGATTGGATCGTTAGGGTCAAACCCTCCCGATGAACCCCATGAATTTGTAATGATGCGGATGTTATACTTTGCCTGGTGGGTCAGGGCATAGTCAAATCCGCCAATGCCGTCAAGGACAAAAAGCGCAGCGCCCGAACCGTAACCAATCATATCCGCACCTGGTGCAGCCCCTTCATATTTACCGCCGGACATTGCCCCGGTGCCGCCGACTGTCCCTGCGACATGAGTGCCGTGTCCCGAATTTGTATCCGTATTCGGCACATTTTCAGTGTAGCTGATCGGCAAGATGCCGCTGATTGCGTTAAGATTCGTGGACCCCATAACATTTTGGACGAGGTTTTCACCCAATTCATGATCTTTATGCGTACCATCGACCCCGCTGTCATTGACCACCACACCGACTCCTTTACCAGTAAACGGCATGCCGCCATTTGCTTTCTGCATCGATTTGTCGGTACGGACTTTATCGACTCCGGTCAGTTCTGTCGCATCGGCGTTTAAATACTTCAGTTTTTTGTTTTCATGGATGGACCTTACCGCCGGGGACGACGCAAGAGCTTTAATCTGGCTGACGTCGGCTGTTACACCTGCCATCGGCAGTGATTCCATCATGATCCCGTTTGTTATTCCGATGTTTTCAAGCACCTTCTTTTCTTCTGCTCCGGGACCTTCTGTCTTGTTGAATGTCACAATTACCCCCAGGCTTCCGCTTAACGTATCCAGTTTTTCCGCCAGTTCGCTGCTTATCTTTCCAGCCGCTTCCTCCGCCTGTGCTTTCTTACCCTGAAGCGGAGAAATGAACAAAGAAACCATCATTAATCCGATCAGCAAATACGCTAAACTGCCGCGCACCCACTTTTGCTTCATTCCCACACGATCACCCCTTTGGTTTTTTAAAAATTATGTCAATTTCATTATCTCTTGTTTACTTTTTGGTTACTATTACGCATTAGTAGTAAAATCGCTGGGAAAGTCCTAACGCTGGATAACCCCTTAGTAGTATGCTTTTTCGGCATACGGCCCGAAACGCAAAAAAACTCGCCGATTGGCGAGCTTTCAGGTGAAAACAAAGACGCAGCTGCCCTTTGTCTATATTCATTAATTGGCTGCTGTGCCGAAATACTTCCTGCTGACAAGTTATACTTTCCGATACGGAAAAAACCCGGAGCGTTCTCCGGGTTTTCCTGCAGTGATGCCATTCTGTTAAATATACACTTACGGAAGAGGCACAAGATGATGCTGTACAGCATGAATCACGGCCTGCGACCGGCTTTTCACATCAAGCTTTTTATAAATTTTGCTGACGTGGATTTTAACCGTCTTGTCACTGATGAAAAGCTTTTCTGCGATTTCCTTGTTGCTTAGCCCTTCCACAAGGCAAATCAGCACTTCCCGTTCCCGCTCGGTCAGGCGGGTTTCTTTGTCTTCCTTTTTACGGTTATGATAGTCGATCAATTTCTTTGTCATACTCGGATGGATGATCGATTCACCGAGTGCGACCGTGCGGACGGCCTCCACTACCTGTTCGGATGGTGAATCCTTCAGCAAATAGCCGTCGCTTCCCTCACGGAGAGCAGCCATTAAATATTCATCATCACTGTACATTGTCAGGACAAGGATTCGGATTTCAGGAAACTCTTTTTTTACAATCCGTGTCACTTCCAGGCCGTTCATTCCCGGCAGGTTGATGTCCATGATGACGACATCCGGAGCGGCAGCCCTGATCGTACGGAGGGCGTCTTCCCCTTTCACAGCTTCCCCGACTACGTTGATATCCTCTTCAAGGGCAAAAATATTTTTAAGACCGTCTCGCAGTACTGCATGGTCATCTACCAATACGACGCTGATCAAGTTCCACACGCTCCTTTTCTTTCGGAACGATAAACTGGATTACCGTCCCTTCCCCTTTTTTACTGTCAATTTGCAAGGCAGCATCCAGGTTTTCCGCCTGTTCATTCATATTTAGAATCCCGAAATGGCTGCCGTTTTTTGCTTTCAGCATCGCATCGAGCAAAGAAAACCCTTTCCCGTCATCTGATATCTGAAGCAGTGTCTGGTTCTTTTGATAGCTGAGCAATACATCGATCGTTTGAGCTCTGCTGTGTTTAATGGCATTCGCCATGCTTTCCTGAAAAATATCAAACATGATTTTTTCAATGTCCGAATCAAGCTCATATTCCGTTCCCCTTTGCTGGAAATTCACCTTTATCGGCGTCTGGCTGTCGGCGGCGGCCGCCTTCGCCTCTATCGCCTGCTTCAATCCGACTCTTTCAGTCGGATAAGGACGGAGAGCATGAATTGAGTTCCTCAGTTCCTGCATACTGGACCGAAGCCTTGATGCCGCTTCCTCAATCAGTTTTTTCGCGTGTTCCGGCGAGGCATCCTGCTGTTTCACCGCCGTATCAAGATTCATGACCGCCCCTGCCAGCGACTGCGCAAGGCCATCATGAATTTCCCTTGCAATCCGATTTCGTTCCTCCAAGATTTTATGCTTCTCCTGCTCGGCAATGAGCGCCTTTGACCGCCATATGACTGCGAGTTGGTTTGCCAGGGAAGTGATGGAACGGATATCATCAGTCGAAAAGCTGTGGGTCCTGCTGCGCCCGGCCAGCAGGATTCCTATTGTCTTGTCGTCCAATGTAACCGGCGCATACAGGAGCGACTTAACCGCCGGCGAAAAGAAGTCGGACAGCGGCCCGCCATCCTTTTTGCGGTTCGGGTAAATGACAGTGGAAGATACATGCTGAATATGTTCGGTAGCACGGCCCTCAAGCTTCTTATCTTCAACCCTGCCAGCGGCAATCATCTTTTTCCAGCGGTCCCCGTCTTTCGTGATGAAAAGAACAGCATCCGCTTCCAGCAGGCCCTCAAGCGGTCCCCGGAAATCTTCCATCCATTTTCCAGACGCAATTCCTTTGTTAAGAACCATGCTGACATCATACAGCTGTTTCAGTTTGTTTCTCTGTATACGCAGCCTTGCCGCAGTTGCGCTCAAAAGCGAAAAGCCGACAAGCGGCGAAAAGAAGAAAAAGAATGCAAAAACATCAAAAGGCCCGCGATCTTCACTCCCAAGATTGAACATCAAAACACCATACAGAAAAGATAATGCCATGATGATTGTTTCGGATAATGTTTTCTGTACCCATTGCCGCCGCGTATACTGCTGTGGACGCATGAACAGGACAAGGTCTACCAGCAGGTTGTTAATCCCATAGTAGGAAAGCGTAAATGCCCCAAGATGGACAATCAGAACAAAAAACTGCTCCATTCCTGCGGCTTCTGCGGCCTCCACAGCAGCCGGCGCAATGCTGTAAGCAGCCAGCAGGCTGATTGACAGCAAAGCGGGATTAAAAAACACAACCCGCCATGGCCGCTTTGCCTTTATATTCACCAGCGTAATGACAGCGGCGAAACCGGCGATGACAGCCGGCTGGTCGAACAGGAAGCTGAACGTGTAGATAATTGGAAAGCCGAGCGAGCTCTGCCCTTTTATAAGGCTGATCGGATAGCTCTCGGTTATGCCTATGAACAGTAACAGGATCAAGTAGATCAATATGTTTTCCGGCCGGGAAAAACCGGCTGCTGCATTAATGATGACTATCCATCCCGCAGCTGATATGAAATTGATGAATAATGCCGAGATTTTTTCACGGTCTGCCATCTCTGCCCCCTCCTCTCTTTTTTCTGTCTGATTTTTCTGTCTTTTTATTTTACCAAAAGACGGTTCATGTGGAAAGAATAGCGGAGCATGCAGGCAGAGAAGGTCATGGTTCGGGATGAAGTTTTCAGCATCCGGGATTTTTGGAGAGCACATTCGGGGCGGCCGGTTTTTGAGGATATGATTTTTGGGGATGCCGGTTTGCGGAGGTTTTTCTTGTTAGCGGCTGCGGGTTTTACAAATAAAAGGCCAGAGGTTTTGACGTAAATAGTTCCGGTATATGAGGGAAAATGTAAAAAAACAGTTGGAATAACATCTAAAACTCAGCATCATGAATAGCAGTAACACATAGCAAACAAAAACGCCTGGAAGCGTTCTGTTTTGTTCATGTGTGTCCCCTTATGTTTAAGAAGCTATTTTTCTTTCAAAAGAGGTTACTAATGTTAATTGCTGATTTGCTTTATTCTGCTTTTCCTATATATAAACCATATTGTTACTAATGAAAACAAACCTAAGATTACTTTTCCTTCCCAATTCCATATCAAGACCTGATGAATAGAATATGCTTCTATCACAAGTGAAGGTATTTTTCCTATTGTGCTGGCAAAGGAAAAATTGATAATACCAATTTTACTTATTGCACCCGCTAACGTCACGATACCCGATGGAATAAATGGAAATATTCTAAGGGCAACAATCAAAAAAAATGCTTTTATACCATTTGATTTCGTTAATTCAGTCATGTATTTGTTTTTTATTCTTTTTGTATCCAATAGTTTTTTTATGCCTTTGCGATATAGATAAAAACTAACGATTGCTCCAAGTGCTTCCCCTAAAATGGATAATATCAATCCATTTTCAAAACCAAAGAACTGTATATTGGCGGCAGTAATGAAAAAGCTTGGTACAACACCGAGAACACTAATAATAATATTCAATATAACACTTAATACAAATGCATAATCACCTAATGCCGCCAACAAATTTATGAGGTGCATCTCCAACAGCTTTCTCTCCTTAAATTTCTAATCCCTAACAGTACGTTTAAACACTTTTTACTTATTGAACTATCTCTTCTCTATATACAGCATCAGCAAAAAAACGTTGAAGTGATGCACCTTTTATCACTGTTTATATGTATCCATAGAATAAACGTTTAAGGACTTGACTTGGTCCTCTGTGGTTACGATTTGTCTTGAAAGGCTGAACCAGTTGTTTCATCAGGCAAACGAGCCCTATCATACCCACCTCTCCAAGTAAAGTCCTATCAGAATTCACGTGGTAGTTTATACTCTATCAACTTATTATCGTTGCTACAACAAGGAAAAAGAAGAGACCAAATCATATGCGATTCGGTCTGCTAATTAGTATGCTATTCCGCATGTTTCTCCAGAAAAACGGAACTACTTAGGTTTGACCCACTTACCTTTTATTAGACGAAGACAGAGGTGCAGCTGCCCTTATCCATATTCAAATTGCCCGCTGCTCCGATGTACTTCCTTGCACATCAAAACCGGCTGGCATGCTTTTTATCCTTTTATTTGAATTCTTTCCAGTCAAGACCGCTTTCGTCCAGCAGTTCCTCAAACGACTTGTTCTTTTCCCGTTCTTCCCGCTCGCGGCGGCGTTGTTCCAGCTGCTGCCGGCGCTCATCTTCTTCCTTTGCCTTCAACTCTTTTTTCTTTTCCTGCAATTTCGTCAGGATATCACCTTGCAGATGATCTTTTAATAACCCTTTTTCCTGTTCCTTCTCTCTCGTTCGGCTGTTTTTTCGCTTCTGCACCATAACGCCTCCTTTCCACTCATTCGTCCTTTTCCTGGAGCCGCAAGTTCAAGTTGGGGGTGATGATACGCTCAGGGCTTTTCAATAGAAGGCTATGGCCGCCTGCCCGGCAGTCGATCGTCAATCGCTCATCAAAATAAATCATGTCATGCCTGGCGACCAAAAATGTAAAAGGGCCTGCCGGGAACACTTCATCGAGTCCCTCTTTTTCCCTGGTAAGGGTGAGGGCGGCCGTTCCATCGACACCGCACCCGCAGCCTTCCGTATCATAGATAAGCTTGAAATAGCTGTCTCCGGAACTGCCGGCAACGCCAGCGAGCCTCTCAGCTGCACATTCCGACACTGTAATCTTCATGAGGCTGCATCATCTCCATCCTGTTCTGTCATGTTCTGAGTAGTCCCCATCACACCATCCAATCCAATTTTTCATATTGCAGCGGCCGTATTCAGCCGTCACACGTTCCCCTATTTCTTCACCTGGCACTTTCCGCCCGGCCGGATAATGGAATTCTTCCTGCCTTTCCGTTTCTTCAAGATCTGTGGGATGACCGCTGCGGCTTGTATGTATCAAACTGCTGCCTCCTCCCTGGAAATGAGCTGGAACATCGACACCTTGAGAAGACCTTTATACTTTTTGACATGTTTCATCCTGAGTATATTGAGCCGTCAAAATCGATTTATCTATTTAAAACTCCGGGTGAGTTCATACCCTGCCGCCGGACGTTTTGTCAGCAGGCCTGGGCACTCCAAAGCATAACGGCATCAATTTATCGGCCTTGTTTCTTTTTACCTTATTATACAGTGAACCGTGCCGTAATTTAAGAGCCGGATGAAGAATTTGTTCCGCTTCTTTTAGCAGGCGGCAAGTGCTTCCTGTTGTATATTCTTAATTTTCTGTTTACGATATAGATGATAATACAAAGGAGGCGATGCTAATGAGTGATGTTAAACTTAAAGTAATGGATAACGGTCCTCTTCTTGTCAATGGTGATTTTGAAGTTGTCGATGTGGAAGGGAATGCATTTGAAACCAAAAACTCGGTCTCGCTTTGCCGCTGCGGTTTATCCGGGAACAAGCCGTTTTGCGACGGCGCACACCGCGGCCAATTCGATTCAAAGGTCCGGGCCGAACAGGAGTAGGACTTATAAACAAATGTGCAAGGCGCCCGCTTAGCGGCGTACGCATAAGCGGGGGTACCCGCAGGGAGGTGCTCTTTCCTCCCGGAGGGGATCACCGCTTATGACGATAGCCGCTGGCGCCTGGAGCTGGACGATTCCCTTCTGGCTTTTTATCCGCAACGCTTACATTTTATAATTTCCTCAACAAAGAAAAAGGCTCCTCATCATCAGGAGCCTTTTTAAACCGGTTGATTTTAAAGCGGGATCCGTTACAGGATCCTTTTTAAATAGCTCTGTTAAACAGGCAGGGCTGTTGAATCGACATCGTTTCAAATCAGCAATTACGTTTTACAAAGTTTTTTCAGTAAGTATTCCCGGACTGCCTGTCCGTAACTCCGCTCGTGTCATTCCGGAATGCCTTTTCTTTTTTTGGCGAGGAAACGGGCGAAAAGGCTGAGTAAGGCAAGAATCAATGCAGCTATCACGAGCAGCTCAACATCCCCTGTGATGATGCTGCTGCCGAGAAATGTATATGCAACCGTTCCCGGGATGATGCCGAGGAACGTTGCAGCCATATACCGCCGGAACGGGATGTGGGCTGCTGCCGAACCGTAGCTGACAAGGTCAAAATTCAATACCGGCAATATCCTCAGCATCAATAGATAATAAAAGCCGCGCTTCTCCACCCGTTCTTTAAGGCTTGCCAGCCTGGATGAAGATGAAGTGACATTCAATTTCCAGTTGAATTTTTCCACAACCAGATACGACATGGCGGCGCCCAGCAACGCCCCTGCGAGCGTATAAAAAAAACCTTTGACCGGACCGAATGCCAGGCCGCCCATAACTGTCACAACCGAGGCAGGGAAAAGGGTCAGCGGCCGAACTGCCAGAATCACGATATATACGGCGGAAGAAAATATGCCGAACGAGAGTATCCACTTTCTCAATACCTCCGGGTCCGCCGCGAAAGCATACCGGTTTATTATAGCCAGCACTGCCAGGACGCCCGCAGCCCCCAGCAGTAAATAAATCTTGCGCTTCATCTGAGCAGCTCCTTTTTCTTATCTGCCTATTCGTTTTCTATTTCTTATATACCGCGTACAGCCCGCTGTTAACCGGATAACATTTTTACCCGGTCAGAGTCCCCTGCACTTGGTTTTTTTAGGCCGCCGGCTTCTGGGAGATTTTACAATACCGGCCACTCTGCCTTTAGGATGTCCCCAAGCTGTATCGTCTGCCGTTTGCTTCCTTCGGCTCCGGTAAGATGAAGGAGCCCGCCTATCTGATCAATCCGTGTAATCCGTCCGGTTGCCTGGTAAAGGCCGCTCTTTTCAAAAACGGTGAAGGTAAGCGGCTTTTGCAGGCTTAGCGCCTCTGTGATCATTTCATCGAGAAGCTCAAGCTCCTGCTCATCCAATTCCGGCTTTTGCGGGCGCTGATCTTCTTTTTCCCAGCGGCGCAGCTTGCCTACATGCTCCGGAAGCATGAGGGATGTCCACTTGATATTGCCTCTGTCTTTTAACATCTTTCTCCCTCCATCTATTTTTTATGACCGCCAATCAGCCCGCTCCGGTGCCTTTCCGTTCCTGCTTCTGTAAACGAGACCGCCCGCAGCAGCTTTCCGCTCCCGTGTTCACGGCGGATGGCGTCCATCGTATAACCGAGCCGGCGCCGGTGAGGCTTGCGGGGGTCAAATAGACTGAGCTGGACATTTTCATCACCGGTAATGCTCGAAAGCGCGATTGATATTTTACGAACGGTTCCGCCATTATAGTGCTCATGAAAAAGCTCAAGACATACCTCATAAAGATCCATGGTCACGTTTGTCGGCTGGCTGACTGTGCGGGAGCGGTGAAAGCCTCCTCCGCCCTCATCCTTGCTGTATCCAATGCCGAGGCTCACCGTCCGGCCCGCCTTTTTGTGTGTCCTGGCCCGGCGCGCCACTTCCTCGCACATTTCAAGAATGACATGTTTCACATCCTCCGGGTCCTTATAGTCCCTGAGCAGGATTTGGCTTTTGCCGAAGCTGATCTGTCCCTGCATGATCGGGGCGCCGAGTTCAGAAAGATCGATGCCATTGGCGTGATAATAAAGCTGATTTCCCATGATCCCGAATTTTTTCTCAAGCCGCTCAAGCGGAAAAGCTGCCAATTGGCCGACGTTAAATATCCCCATGCGGTTCAGTGTCCGTTCCACCCTGGTGCCGATGCCCCACATTTTACTGAGCGGCGCCAGCGGCCACAGCTTTTCCGGTACATCTTCATAGCGCCATTCGGCAATCCCCTTATGTTTCGCTTCCAGATCGAGCGCCAGTTTGGCCAGCAGCATATTGGGCCCGATGCCGATTGCACACGGAAGCTGGAATTCCTTATCGATTTCATCCTTTATTTTTTCCGCGACACTCCATGCCCCGCCCCATGTCCCTTCACTGCCATCCACCTTCAAAAAACTTTCATCCACGCTGTATGTGTGGATGGCTTCTTTCGGCACAAAACGGTTGAACAGCCGGGTGATCTCCATCGACACCCGCAAATACAGGGACATTTCCGCATTAACTGTAATGATGCGGGAATCGGCGGGAATTTCAAACAGCCGGCTGCCTGTCCTGATGCCGAAATCCTTTTTAAGGCGGGGCGAAGCAGCAAGCACGACACTCCCCTGCCGCTCGGTATTCCCGACAACGGCCAGGTGGCAATCGAGCGGGTCAAGCCCCCGCATTACCGCAGAGCAGCTCGCATAAAAACTTTTCATATCAATACAAAGGATTTTCTGGTCCGGCAGTTCTGTATATTCAACCATAAGGTCTCCCTCCTGTATCTTTCTCTATATATCCTTACCACCGAACGCACGTTCCTATTCATTCTGTTTTTATTATAAAAGAATATATGTTTTGTTTTCAATGGAAGTTTTTGTGAAACGAAAACGAAAAGTTCCCGGCCAGCGGCATATTTGAAGTGCCGGGGTCCAAATTGTACTGTGATTTGAGGGTTTGAGGCTTTGAGGCTTTGAAGATCTGAACCAGTCATGTGATGCGACTGGAAAAAATATTAGGGCAGTGAAACCTTTCTATTGCCTAAAAAGCAGGCGAGACTATTTCGTTTGATGCCCGCACGTTTATAATAGAAATACAGGAACTTCGAAAAAAGGAGATCGGCATATGGACAGAAATTTACTTGCAGGGATGATTCGGCGCCGGCTGGCACAATATGGGCAGGAAAACACCCGCCTGCCTGCTGATGAAATGGAAAAACTCGTGGATAAAGCACTGAACATACTGGCAGAACCAGGCAGTGAAGCAGATGTTGGGGATATCGTTGAAGATGTTGCGTATGAGTATGTGACAGGATGAGAATAAGAAAAGTCTAAGGCGCCCGCTTAGCGGTTACGCATAAGCGGAGCCTATCCACACCAATTGATTGGTGCGGACAGGCTCGCCTCCTCGGAAATGCACCGCATATTTTCGTCTGTCCGTGAAGACTTGTTCAATATCCAGCGGGAGCAGTGGGACGGGTGAGATCACGCGGCATGGAAATTACCACGTTCTTTCCCCTCGATTCACACAAGCCTGCGGCCGAAACGGGCTGTTTACTCAAATGCGGTATCACTCGGCCGATTTTTGGCTGGTGACCTGGCGGATTTGTCTCATTTTTTAAAAAAACAATTCATTTTCTTTGTATTTCACGCCGGATGACTGTTCATTCATGCCATATCCCCGGTTTTTCACGCCGTACACGAACAACCGCAATCAGGGGGATGCACTTTCGCGCGGCATCCCGTTTCTTTCACGCCAAACTGCAGCTGTTTCACGCGCAATCTCCCACATTTCATGCCGAAGCGTCCAACTTTCACGCCAAAGGAGCTGTTTCGCGCCGTTCAGCCCGGCTTTCACGCCGTAACTCCATTTTTTCACGCCGCAGCTGATCCGCACCTCAATACGACGGCACGCCAGCACAGCCTGAGTTCCCCTGGGCATGGAAATTACCACGTTCTTTCCCCTCGATTCACACAAGCCTGCGGCCGAAACAGGCTGTTTACTCAAATGCGGTATCACTCGGCCGATTTTTGGCTGGTGACCTGGCGGATTTGTCTCATTTTTTAAAAAAACAATTCATTTTCTTTGTATTTCACGCCGGATGACTGTTCATTCATGCCATATCCCCGGTTTTTCACGCCGTACACGAACAACCGCAATCAGGTGGATGCACTTTCGCGCGGCGTCCCGTTTCTTTCACGCCAAACTGCAACTGTTTCACGCGCAATTTCCCACATTTCATGCCGAAGCGTCCAACTTTCACGCCAAAGCAGCTGTTTCGCGCCGTTCAGCCCGGCTTTCACGCCAAAACTCCATTTTTCACGCCGCAGCTGATCCGCACCTCAATACGACGGCACGCCAGCGCAGCCTGAGTTCCCGGGTCTGGAAATTTTCACGTTCTTCCCCCACTTTTCACTTCTTCCGAAAAGCATTTCCGGCGACTTTTTCCACAATCCCCGGGAACAGCTGGTATAATACGCTCCCTGCGTTCATCCAGCGCGGCAGGTTAATTTCCCGCCGCGGCTTGACCATGGCCCCGGTGATTTTTTCTGCCACCTCTGCAGCGGGCAGCATGAATTTTTCCACATTTTTGACATAGCTCCCCGATTTGTCGGCTGTTTCAAAAAAGTTCGTTTTGATCGGGCCGGGGTTCACTGCCGTCACATGGATTCCGTATTGAACCGTCTCCATGCGCAAACTGTTGGTCAGGCCGAGCACGGCATGTTTCGTCGCAGAGTAGGCGCTCGATTTCGGGGTGGCGAGTTTTCCTGCCTGAGAAGCGACATTGATGATATGCCCGCTTTTTTGTTCCTTCATATGAGGAAGCACCATCCCGGTACAGGCAATCACTCCGAAAACGTTGACGTCGAACATCCTCTTCACTTCATCCAGCGGGGCTTTTTCAAATTCTTCAAAAATCCCGAAGCCGGCGTTATTGACGAGTATGTCAATCCTGCCGGCCTGTTCGTAGATGGTTTTGAATACCTGTTCGACCTGCCCGGGATCGCTGACATCAAGCGCAAAATATAAAGGCCGCAAACCGGTTGTCTTTTCAATCCGGCTGGCAGCTGCAGCCAGCCTGTCTTCCGACCGGGCAAGGAGCACGGTCAATGCCCCCATTTCAGCAGCTTTGTATGCGGTCTGCTCGCCGATTCCGCTGGAAGCTCCCGTAATGGCGATTACTTTTCCTTTCAAATATTGATTTCTCATATGACACCTCTGTTTTGGTCAGTCTGCCGCATAATAACACCAGGCGGCACATGTCCGATCAACATAGATAAGGCCTTCATCCTCGAGATAATCAAGCTGGCCGATCGTTTCTGACATTGTCAGGCCAAGCTCTTTCTGAAATATGGTCGGAAACAATTTTTTGCAAATTTGAAAAGCGGTCATCGGCTGCTCATTAAGCCAGCCATGAATTGTGAGGGCACGCTCGTGCTGCTTCTTCAGCCTGTTTTCCACGAGGGCAGCCGCCTTTTCAACACTGCGGCCATGACCCGGCAGCACAATTTCCGGATGAAGCGCCGCCACCTTTTTCAGCGACTCATTGTAAAGCAGCTGCGGCCGGGCCCGTTCTTCTTCTCCCGGATAAGGAGGCTCAATCAACGGATTTGAGGAAATGTGCTGCAGCAGCACATCGCCGCCGATCGCAATCCCTGTCTCCCTGTTGTGAAGCATGATGTGGCTGCCGGCATGACCCGGGACTTCGTACACCGACCAGCCAGGCAACCCGGGGGCCTCGTCTCCTTCTGCAATTGTGCCGGTAAGCTTTCGGCTGCAAGAATATTTCATCGACCTGTTCATTTTGCTGACGAATTTCAAAAAGTATGAATCGATGCCGCTCTTTTGGAAAAGATCGAGTAAGAACTCCTCATAATTCCGGAAAAATGTTTCGTCTCGGCTTATCCACGGATCATTTTTCCAGTGGCCGATAACAGGAATGGATTCTGGCAAATAATCAAGCAGGCCGGCATGATCGGGATGATGGTGCGTCAAAATGACCTGTTCTATATCATCGGGCACACGCCCCAGTTCTTTCAGCTGCAGTTTAAAGGCTTCCCAGGCTTCCTCCGTTTTCGCCCCTGTATCCACGAGTGTAAGGGCCTCGCCCTCGACGAGATAAATATTCACATCACCGACGGGAAAAGGAGTCGGAAGCACAAGCCGGTGAATTTTTTCGGTTTTCAACATGTCCATTCATTACCTCCATATCTTACAATCCACACAAAACATTATAGCGAAAAAATGGAATGTCTACAAAATGAGGAGCCCGGCCGCAATTTGACAGCGAGGGCTCCAGCATTACGGTTACGGTGTATTTTCAAGAAGGCGGCCAACTGTCCTGGAAAGCAATTCATGCAAAGTGCCGAAAGAGAATGACAACTCAAGCCGCTCCGTCCACTGGTGGGCATCGCGTCCGAGCGGACCGAGATTCAAGACCGGGACGTTCAGCGCTTTCAGAGCTTCAATGGGTAGATTATACCCATTCTGGAACAAAGGCATGTTCTCCGTCAGCGGACTGAGCCCCTCTTCCGTTTCTTTCAGCTGGACAAAACTCAAATCAGAAAGGCCGGCAAAATAGTACTGGTGCTTAAAGTCAACGTTATACGTTTTCTTGCTGTATGCGATTAAATCATTCACTGTATCCATGATCCACGGATTATCGGCGGAAGATACCGCCGGATAAAACGGCGGACTGTAAAACAGTATGATCATCGGGGCTTCCTTATTGCAAAGTGCAGCCAGGTCATGGACCAGGATTGTTGTAAAATCACGGTCACCAGCATCGTGCCTGTTGGCGATGAGGTAATTTTGGCGCCTGTGGATTTCCTCTTCCCCATAAAGGGCGATCGCTTTTTGTTTCAGCGTTTCATACGTAAAGACCTGTACTTTGACCGGTTTGGGTGAATAAGATTGAAAGCCGGCAAACTGGCGGGCGCGGCGGAGAAAATTGTCTTCGATATTACGGGCAGCCGCGCGGGCCACTTGCATGAGCAGACTCGTAATATCCTCCCCCGATCTTTTCATATTCATGACATTGAATAAGGCCACTGATGCATGCGGGATTTGCACAGAATACTCTTCTTTTAAATCTTTTTGCATCAAGTTCACAGGCGGCGGGGTCGCTTCATCCCCGACCCGTTCGCAAAACGCAGCGTTCAGTTCAAGGATCCTGCTGATTTCCGATGCCATATAATTTGAATTCAACCCGGAAAACGGCTCACCGACGTGTGTCTCTTTCCCGTAACAGAAAAAGCCGGGCAGCAGCTTGCCGACTGATCCGGTATACACATATTTCGCATGATCGCCCGGATATCTGGAAAACATCGGTTCCGAATTCAGGCATACCGCATATTCAAGGCCGTACTGTTTAGCCATTTCAATAAGGACAGGGACAGCTTCAATCATGCCGGCGGAATTGACTTCTTCGTCAGGGACAGAAAGCATCAGCACATTCCCTTCAAATTCACCGGCGGCAGCTTTCTCTATCATCGACATATGGAGGGCGGCCCCGGCTTTCATATCCATCGCCCCGCGGCCGAATAACCATTCGCCTTCATCTAGGTCCCGCTGCACATCGTCAGGAAGACGGCTGCGGTATTTATAAAATTCAGCAGTAAGGGCATCCGCACGAAAAGCAAGCTGCTTCCATGGCCCATAATCCTCTACCGGCACGACATCAAAGTGGCTGAGCAAAATGACGGTTCTTTTTACACCCGGCTTTTTGACGAGGGCAGTCACAAATGACCTCCCGTCTGTAAGCGGATGAAGTTTCACCATATCCGTGTTATGTTTAAAATACGGCAAGAAGGATAAATTTCTATGAATATATTCGGCAACGGCCACTTCATCTTCGGACCCGGTGATGCTCTGGTATTCCACAAGGTTGACGAGCAGTTCCTTAAGTGAATCTTTCGTTTGCCACCTCATCGCCATTCCTCCCAGCTGCTGTTGTCTATTTGAAAGTCTTTATATCTGACTCAATACTATAATATTATAGAAAGCATCGAAAAAAATCCAATTTTCATTCATTTCAGAAAGCAGGTGGCCTAAAATGAAGACACAAATTTTTGCACACCGAGGCGTTAGCTCGCTTGCGCCTGAAAATACGATGCCAGCTTTTAAAAAGGCGCTCGAATATAAGGCTGACGGCATCGAACTCGATGTTCAGCTCTCAAAAGACGGCGTTCCTGTCGTCATCCATGATGAGACGCTGGAGCGGACTACCACCGGTTCAGGAATGGTGAAGGACCATACTGTTGCAGAGCTGAAAAAGCTTGATGCAGGAAAATGGTTTTCCCCCGCCTACTGGCACACAACGATTCCGACACTTGAGGAATTTGCCGGTTGGGCGGCGGAAACATCATTGAACATAAATGTCGAATTGAAAACGAACAAAGTCAGATATGAGGGCATAGAACAAAAAGTTCTCGACATTCTCAAAAAATACGGATTGACAGAACGATCTGTCATCTCTGCCTTTCATTACGAAAGCCTGAAAGCCGTCCGGGAAATCCACCCGGATATGAGTTTTGCCCCGCTTTCTTCCAAACGGCTCGCTAAGCCGTGCGAATTTGCAGAAAGCATCGGGGCTGACAGCATCCACCTGAATTACCGGCTGATCAATCGCAGGCTCATCAAACATTGTGGTAAATCCGGGGTCACGCTCAGAACATACACCGTCAATTCCGTCTTTGCCATGCGGAAATGCTTCAGATTGAATGTGCCGGCGATCATTACGGATATGCCCCACAAAGCCGTTGTGCTCAAATCAAAGTAATCAGCGGACAAAATGATATAATGTAAGAAAAATGCAACTTACTAGATAGGAGATGACCCTGTAATGACCGCATTATTTTCCCCGTACAAAATAGGAAACATCGAATTGAAAAACCGGATCGTCATGTCTCCGATGTGCATGTACTCAAGTCATAATGAAGATGGGATGGTGGAAAACTGGCACAGGACCCACTATGTGTCACGGGCAGTTGGAGGAACCGGACTGATCATGCTTGAAGCGACCGCTGTAACGGCGCAGGGCCGCATATCCTCCCGTGATCTCGGAATCTGGAGTGATGACCATATTTCAGGTCTGTCGGACCTTGTAAGCCAGATCCACGAACAGGGGGCACACGCCACCATCCAGCTGGCTCATGCCGGCAGAAAGGCGACCGTGGATGGACCAATCATCGCCCCTTCCGCAATTCCTTACAACGAAAAGATGAAAACACCGGAAGAAATGACGAAGGAAGATATTTCTGAGACGATCCGCGCCTTCAAGGAAGGTGCACGAAGAACGAAAGAAGCAGGCTTTGACATCATAGAGCTCCATGCCGCCCACGGCTACCTGATCAATGAATTTCTTTCACCCCTTTCAAACAGGCGGGAAGACGAATACGGAGGCAGCATGGAAAACCGTTTCCGATTTTTACGCGACATCATGCGGGCCGTAAAAGAAGTATGGAATGGTCCGCTCATGGTGCGGATTTCAGCGAGCGATTATCATGAAGAAGGAAATGATATCAGCGATTATGCAGTAATGGCCGCTTGGATGAAGGATGAAGGAGCCGGCTTGATCGACTGCAGTTCAGGAGCTGTCGTGCCGGCTCAGATTAATGTCTATCCCGGATATCAGGTGAAATTTGCGGAAACAATCAAAAAGGAAGCGGGAATCGCCTCCGGAGCAGTCGGGATGATCACCTCCGGACTGCAGGCTGAAGAAATTCTCCAGAATGAGCGGGCTGATCTGATTTTTATCGGCAGAGCGCTGCTGGACGACCCATACTGGCCGCTCAGGGCCGCGCGCGAACTCCAAACTGAATTCACACCACCTGTGCAATATGAACGCGGTTGGAAATAACAACCGCTCAACTTTACACATACCAAAAAACGGTTGCCTGTGGATAGGTACGGAAGGCAAGTTTCCTTTGCAGCATTTTGATCATCCGCCCGAATGAGGCTGGGACATAAGTATTTCAGCTAATGATAAACCCGAACGATTAAGAAAGATTTCAATGAATCTTTCACCTAACCGTTCGGGTCTTTAATTACTCTCTTCAATAAATCTTTTAATGTTGCATACTATTTTTAAAAACCAGTGGAATGGAGCGGAAGACACTCGACTCCAACGGGAAATAGAGGAAAGGCTGAGACCCCGCAGGCGAAGCCGAGGAGGCTCAGCTTCCTCCCCGTGGAAAGCGAGTGTCTGCAGCGCAATGGAACGAACTTGTTTTTTCAGCTTAACTGATTATTAGTAAACAGTATTACGTTGAATAGATATTGTTCGTCTCTAAGCATGACTTATTTAGTTATGTCCCAACCTCAATGTTAGTTTTCCAACAAGTATAGCCTAAAGGCCCGGGGAGAGCTCTTAACCTTGCCGGGGAGGCTTTAATGGTTCAGCATAAATAAACACAGGAGGTTCATCCCCCTGCGTCTCTAGTGCAATTAACCAATGAAACATGTGATGTTTTACCGGTTAACCACATTGCTAATGAAATTCCTCCACTCTGCAACCGAGCTTCTTACTGCGCGGGTGCCTGTTTTTTGGTGAAATGGGAATTTACATATATGTACCGGAAACATCTTTTATTGAGCGGCTTCCCCTGTGGAGCCGGTTTTCTTTTCTAATGTGCAGGTATTTCGATTGACCATAAGTCTTCTGCGACATATACATCCGGAAATATCCGGGCGGCTTCATCACGGAGCCGGGTGGCTGATTCATTTTGGTAGCGTGAACTGATATGTGACAGGACAAGTGTCCTCACCCCGGCCTGCCTGGCGCTTTCAGCAGCCTGCTCGGCGGTTGAATGGAAGTACTGGAAGGCAAGGCCTGCTTCGTCTTTCGAAAAAGTGGCTTCATGGACGAGCAAGTCAGCGTCACGGGCAAGGTCAAGTACAGCCGGTGTCGCTCTCGTATCCCCGAGAACAGCGACTTTCCGGCCCGTTTTTGGCTCTCCGATGAAATCTTTTCCGTACAGGATCTTCCCATTTTCAAGCTTAACCTGTTCGCCTGCCTTTATCTTCTGATAAACCGGCCCCGGCTTTACACCTTCTGCTTTTAACTTCTCAACATCAAGTTTTCCCGGCTTTTCTTTTTCAGTAATACGGTAACCGTAGCTTGGGATACCGTGTTCAAGTTTGCGGGCCTCAACGGTGAATTGCTCATCTTCAAAGATGATGCCTTCTTCAATTTCAGCAATTTCAAGTTTATACCGTAAATGGGTCTTGCTGAGACGCAGTGATGCCAGCACATATTCCCTTATTCCGGGAGGACCGTAAATTGTCAGCGGTTCTGTACCGCCCTGGAAGGAGCGGCTGCCGAGAAAACCGGGCAGGCCGAATATATGGTCTCCGTGCATATGAGTAATAAATATTTTATCCACTTTACCGGGTTTTACATTCGTATATAATATCCGGTGCTGAGTCGCTTCCCCGCAGTCAAAGAGCCATGTCGTCCCCCGCTCGGCCAATAAATGCAGAGCGGCTGCCGACACATTCCGCTGTTTCGACGGGACTCCGGCACCAGTGCCTAAAAACACCAATTCCATTTTTCATATTCCTCTCTGTCTGTCCATTCTGCCATTCATTATACATAATCCATTATGCCATTCCAATTATCCTCTTATCATCGGCGGGATAGCCGGCTTTCGGAATTGCTTTTCCCTTCATTCAGCCTATTTTCCCATGACCGTTATTGACCAGCTGCAGGTATTGGCTTTTACCACGGGCGCAAAACCCGTTTAAACATATGAATTCTCAGCATGGCTAACTTCTGTCATTTTGCCAAAAGGGGGACGAATTTGTTTGGTGCATAGATTCATTTTGTACTTGAAAACCGAATCCGTTAGGCACCGGGCTGGCGGTTTACTCTTCTCTTTTACTTCCGAACCTTTGATCCCGCAGAAAATCCTTATTGAAGCTTGTCCCCTTATGCGGATTTTCTTCCTCGGCCGGTTTTCGGGCAGCTGACGGGTCGAGACCCCGCCGGACAACGGGTTTCCCGTATTTATCTTGAAGTTTGCTCATCGCGCTGTAGAGCGGCTCATCTTTCGCTTCTTTTTCGTAAGAAAATAAATCAAGCTGTTTATATGCTTCTGCCTTTTCGGAAAGATCCTGCGCGGTTACGCCGAGGAGCCTGATCGGTTTTTCGTTCCAATGTTCATCAAACAGCCGAATCGCCTGTTCAGCTATTTCTTCTTCCTTCATGACCGTCGTATCAAGTTTTCGGCTTCTCGTCACAGTTTTCCGGTCATGGTAGCGGATCATGACCTGGATATTTGATGAGACAACCTGCTTTCTAGCCATCCGTCTTGCGACGGAGGTGCTCAGTTCACGGATCGTTTTATAAATTACGGTGGGATTTGTTGTGTCCTCCGGCAGCGTAGTTGAATTTCCGATGCTCTTGAACTCCGCGACCGCATCGGGATCAACAGCAGAATGGTCAATGCCGTTGGCCCGGGACTTTAACCTTTCGCCGTTAATGCCGAGCAATTGCTTCAGTTGGTATTCGTCAGCTTTAGCCAGGTCACCAATAAGGCGGATGCCGATGCCGTTCAGTTTTACCGCAGTCCGGCTCCCGATTCCATACATTTCTTCCACTTTCAGCGGCCAGAGAACTTCCGGGACATCCCGTTTCCTGAGCACGGTAATCCCCATCGGTTTTTTCATATCGGAGGCCATTTTCGCGAGGAACTTATTGGGAGCTATGCCGATACTGCAGGGAAGATCCAGTGTCTCTTTTATTTCCGCCTGGATGTGATTGGCAATCTCAAGCGGAGAGCCGAGATGGCTGCTGCCTGATATATCAAGATAGCCTTCATCGATGGAAACAGGCTGAACAAGTGCGGCATACTTTGCCAGGATCTCGAACATGCGGAGGGAAGCTTCCCGATAACGGTTGAAGTTTGGCCGCTTCACAATCAACTGCGGGCATAACTTTTTCGCCTCCCAGAGCGGCATCGTCGTCTTCACTCCCTTTGCCCTCGCTTCATAACTGCTTGTCACAATAATGCCTTTCCTCTCTTCGGCATTACCCGCGATGGCGAGCGGCTTTCCCTTCAATGACGGATCGTGGGCCATTTCGACAGAAGCATAAAAACTGTTCATATCGACATGCAGGATAACACGGCCTTTTTTCGGATACATTTCGTTCATAATGACACTTCCTGTAAAACATTCTGCTTTCATTTTATCACGGACGTCTTCCTGCCAAAAGAAGTGCAGACACAAAGAAGCACACCGTTTACAATGTGAAACGGTCTGCTTCTTGACTTTCGCCCTTCCAACCGAATGGATATTCAGAGAGGTTCCCTTTTATTTTGCAGTCTCCTGGATGATGGAGACGACCAATTCTGCGGTTTTTGTAAGTTCTTCAATAGGCATTCTTTCATTTGTCGTATGGATTTCTTCATAGCCTACACCAAGGTTGACGGTCGGAATGCCGTGTCCGGCAATGATGTTGGCGTCACTGCCGCCGCCGCTCGTCAACAGCTGCGGTTCCCTGCCGATATTCCGGACTGCATTTTTGGCGATTTCAACCACATGGTCTCCGTCTGCATGTTTGAAGCCCGGGTACATCACTTCGAAATGGAAATCGACGGAACCTCCCATATCATCTGCTGCTGTCTCAAACGCTTCTCTCATTTTCTCGACCTGATGCTCCATTTTTTCCTGTACCAGGGAGCGGGCTTCTGCGAGGATATCCACCCTGTCGGTGACAATGTTTGTCTGCTTGCCGCCTTCAAAACGCCCGATATTGGCGGTCGTTTCGTCATCTATCCGGCCAAGCGGCATCCTGGAAATCGCTTTTGCGGCAAGGGTGATGGCGGAAACACCCTTTTCAGGCGCAACTCCGGCATGAGCCGTTTTCCCATGGACAACCGCCTGGATTTTAGCCTGTGTGGGTGCAGCCACAATAATATTTCCGACCTTTCCGTCACTGTCAAGGGCGTAGCCGTATTTCGCTTTCAGGCGCGCCGGGTCCAGCGCCTTTGCACCGACAAGGCCGGACTCTTCCCCTACCGTAATGATGAACTGGATGTCGCCGTGCTTGATATTCTCTTCCTGCAGTACTTTAATCGCTTCAAGCATGGCAGCAAGACCTGCTTTATCATCAGCACCGAGGATGGTGGTTCCGTCGGTGACAATATATCCGTCCTCCCGGGAAGGATTTATGCCGTTCCCCGGTACAACGGTGTCCATGTGCGAAGTAAAATAAATCGTGTCGACACCGCCTTTTGTCCCTTGCAGGGTACAAATCAGATTGCCGGCGCCGTGGCCTGTTTCGCCTGTCGTATCATCCTCGAATACTTCAACGCCAAGTTCAGTGAATTTCTTTTTTAGAAGTTTGGCGATTTCCGCTTCATTTTTTGTTTCTGAATCCACTTGTATCAATTCCAGGAATTCATTGACGAGCCGTTCTTCTTTTATCATATGTATGATGTACCTCCCATTTATAGATTCTGTATCTATCTTCTCTCATTATACCCTTCCCTGCAAGGAGTTGAATCCCGTTCTTCAGGGGCAAACGGTAAAGCCATTTCCGCTCAAACGGGAAATGGCTTTAACTCAAAGCGGAATATTGCCGTGTTTTTTCTTCGGCCGCTCTTCTTTTTTATTGCGCAGCATATCCAACGATTGGATAAGCTTGATTCTCGTTTCACGAGGGTCAATGACATCATCGATCATACCCATCGAAGCGGCGACATAAGGATTGGCAAACTTTTCTCTGTATTCCTCTATTTTTTTTGCCCGCGTTTCTTCCGGATTTTCGCTGTTCTGAATTTCCTTTGCGAAGATAATATTGGCTGCTCCTTCTGGACCCATGACCGCTACCTCTGCATTCGGCCAAGCAAAGACAAGATCGGCACCGATCGATTTACTGTTCAACGCAACATATGCCCCGCCGAACGCCTTGCGGAGAATAACTGTGATTTTCGGCACAGTCGCTTCCGAATAGGCATAAAGGATTTTCGCTCCGTGGCGGATGATGCCGCCGTGCTCCTGCTTGATTCCCGGGAAAAAGCCGGTGACATCTTCGAATGTGACGAGCGGGATATTGAATGAGTCACAGAACCTGATGAATCGTGACGCCTTATCGGATGAATCGATATCCAGCCCGCCGGCCATGAATTTCGGCTGGTTGGCGACAATGCCGATTGCTTCTCCGCGGATGCGGGCAAAGCCAACCACGATATTTTTGGCAAAGTCTTTATGGACTTCCATAAATGACCCCTCATCGGAAATCTGCTCAATCACTTTGCGGACATCGTAAGGCCTGATTGCATCAAATGAGACAACCTCCGTGATGTCCGGACGGTAGTCGTCATTCTTGTCATATTCAGTGAGCGGCGGCTTTTCATCGCTGTTTTGCGGGAGGTAGCTCAGCAGCTGCCGCACTTGCTGAAGCGCCTCCGTTTCCGAAGCCGCTCCAAAGTGGGCATTCCCGCTTTTCGTATTATGTACCCTCGCACCCCCAAGGTTTTCGGATGAAATTTGCTCACCGGTAACCGTCTCGATAACTTTCGGGCCGGTTATGAACATCTGCGAGGTTTTTTCAACCATAAAGACGAAGTCGGTGATTGCCGGTGAATAAACGGCACCGCCGGCACATGGCCCCATAATGACGGACAGCTGCGGAATCACACCCGAATAGATGGAGTTCCGGTAAAACACATGGCCATAGCCATCAAGGGACAGGACCCCTTCCTGGATCCTCGCTCCGCCGGAATCATTCAGTCCGATAAACGGCGCCCCATTTTTTGCGGCAAGGTCCATGACGTTTGCAATCTTTTTGGCATGCATCTCGCCAAGGGCACCGCCAAAAACTGTGAAGTCCTGGGCAAACAAATAGACAGCACGCCCATTGATTTTACCGTAACCGGTGACAACCCCTTCACCGGGAGCTTCTTTGCCGGCGAGCCCAAAGTCGCTGTTTCGGTGTTCCATGAACGGATTCAGTTCGACGAACGTCCCGTCATCAAGCAGCACCTCAATTCGTTCCCGGGCAGTCAGTTTCCCTTTTTCATGCTGTTTGTCAATCCGATCGTCCCCGCCGCCGAGTTCGACCGTGCGCCTTTTGTCGTAGAGTTCGTTTATTTTATCAAAGATGTCCATCAGTCGCCCCCCTCTTTCACTGCCTTTTCAGTCAATTCATACAGTACTCCCGCGCTGGATTTAGGGTGTATGAAGGCAATCCTTGCATCATCCGCGCCCTGTTTGGCAGTCTCATTTATCATTTTAATTCCCTTGGTTTTCATTTCTTCGATACGCTCATCTATGTTGTCCACTGCAAGTGCGATATGGTGGATACCAGGCCCCTTTTTTTCCAGGAATCCTGCGATCGGGCTGTCACCAGCGGTAGGCTCAAGCAGCTCAAGTCTCGTTTCGCCGATGGTCAGAAAAGCGACCTTCACTTTTTCAGATTCCACTTCCTCTATTTTTTCAAGTTTCAGGCTGAGTGAACCGGCGTAAAAAGGCAGCGCTTCTTCAATGGATTGGACGGCGATTCCGATATGGTCTATTTTTTTTGGAGGATCGAACTTCCCTTTTTCTGCGCCGAGAAGCTCTCTGATATAAGTGCCGATATCCGCAGTTGTGCTGCCCGGTGTAAATACCTTTTTGATTCCCTGTTCCTCCAGATAGGGAATGTCCTCCCACGGAATGACACCGCCTGCAATGACTTCGATATCATCGCTTCCTTTCTCCTTGAGGAGCCTGACAACTTCCGGGAAGAGCTCATTATGTGCACCCGAGAGGCAGGACAGGCCGATTGCATTGACATCTTCCTGTATTGCTGCAGCTACGATTTGTTCAGGTGTCTGCCGCAAGCCTGTATACACAACTTCCATCCCCTGGTCCCGAAGTGCCTGAGAGATTACCAGGGCTCCGCGGTCATGACCGTCAAGTCCCGGTTTCGCCACCAATACCCGTATTTTTTTCTCCATGTTACGACCTCCCTCTTATGTTCTGTATCATTAGATCCCGCTGTATTCTCCGAATTCTTCCCGCAGGACGCCGCAAATTTCACCAATCGTGCAGTAATCGCGGACACAGTCTACAATCAGTTCCATCAAGTTGCTGTCTGAGCGGGCCCCCTCGCGCAATGCGGCCAGGCGCTCCTCCGCTGTGCCGGCATTCCGTTTTTCTTTCAGCCTTTCGAGCTTTTTGATTTGCCGGTCTCCAAGCGCCGGGTCAACCCGGAGCAGTTCAGGCCGCGGTTCATCGTCCAGTTTGTACTTATTCACTCCGACGACGATTTCTTCATTTTTTTCGATGGCACGCTGGGCCTCGTAAGCGGCGTGGTGGATCTCACGCTGCATGTATCCCTGTTCGACCGCTGCCACTGCACCACCGAGATCTTCTATCCTGTCCAGATACTTTTGCACTTCTTCCTCCATCTCATCCGTCAGTGCCTCTACGTAATAAGAACCGCCCAGCGGATCGACCGTATCCGCGGCACCGCTTTCATTTGCGATGATCTGCTGTGTGCGAAGTGCAATCCTGGCAGATTCTTCGGTTGGCAGCGCAAGCGCTTCATCACGCGAATTGGTATGAAGGCTCTGTGTTCCGCCAAGCACAGCTGAAAGCGCCTGCATCGCAACCCTGACAATGTTGTTGTCAGGCTGCTGGGCTGTCAAAGTCGAACCGCCTGTCTGGGTATGGAAGCGCAATTGCCAGCTCTTCGGGTTCTTCGCACCGTATTTTTCCTTCATGATTTTTGCCCAGATTCTTCTCGCTGCCCGGAATTTTGCAATCTCTTCAAAAAACTGGTTGTGCGCATTGAAGAAGAAGGCGAGCCTCGGTGCGAACTTATCCACTTCAAGCCCCGCATCGAGTGCAGCTTCAACATAAGCCATGCCGTTTGCGATGGTGAATGCCAGCTCCTGGGAGGCTGTGGCGCCGGCTTCCCTTATATGATAGCCTGATATGCTGATCGTGTTCCAGCGCGGAACATATTCTGCACAGTACGAGAATATATCGGTGATCAGACGCATGGAAGGCTTAGGCGGAAAAATATATGTACCTCGCGCGATATACTCTTTTAAAATATCATTTTGAATGGTGCCTGACAGCTTGTCTGCCGTTACACCCTGTTTTTCAGCGACGGCAATATACATTGCCAGCAAAACGGCAGCAGGGGCATTGATCGTCATCGAGGTACTGACTTTATCAAGTGGAATACCGTCCAAGAGGGCTTCCATGTCTTCAAGTGAGTCAATGGCGACGCCGACTTTTCCTACTTCCCCTCTTGCCATCGGATCATTGGAATCGTATCCGATCTGTGTCGGAAGATCGAATGCAACTGATAATCCCGTCTGGCCCTGTTCAAGTAAATAACGGAAACGCTTATTTGTTTCCTCCGCCGATCCGAAGCCCGCATATTGACGCATTGTCCAGTAGCGGGCCCTGTACATGGTTGGCTGGATGCCGCGCGTAAATGGATACTCACCAGGAAAGCCAAGCTTCCCCATGTATGATTCGTCTAACTGTTCGGGCAAATAGAGACGGTCGATTTCAATATCCGAGGAGGTGGCAAACCTCTCTTTCCGTTCCGGAAAACGTTCCATTGCTTTTTCGGTCTTCTGTTGCCATTCTTCGAGTTTTGGATGTTCGGGCTTGCTACTTTCCATCTGAATCCCCTCCCAAATATTAACAAACGCTATGGGCAAATTCTCCCTTCTGCCATTATACGAAATTTTCGTATTTTTTTCACTTATCACCTTTTTCCTTAAAGGTTCTTGTCCATATCGGCATTTCCCGTTAAAATATGTAGTAGTGAAATAAGGAGGGTGATCATGTGCCTCAAAAAGGAAGAAAATTCATCGTCATGCTGATGATTATTTCCATGCTGTTATCAACCGTCTTAATGGGAATCAGCTTTTTCCTTTAAAATGCTGTCAAAGCTTAATGCTTTTACAAAAATGCCGTCAAAACCGCTCGCTTCCGTCACAGGAGGACAGCACCAGCTCCCGGCAGAGGTTCCTGCATCTCGCCTCGCCCAGCTTTACTTGCGGTATCCCGCGGTTTTGGCTCAATTTATAATCAACAAAGCATTCTCTTAAATGGGAAAGGCTCTAACCAATAGCGATACTCCAAGCAAAGACCGAATCGAATGGCATTTCATATATCCTGCACAAAAAACGGCCCCGGGCGAATAATCCGCCTGCGGGGCCGTTTTTTGTTGCATTACCTGGCAGCATCCTCCGGATAAACGGCACCGTGTTCAACCGCAAGTTCATAAAAATCTTTTTCACTCGCCACAACGAGCACCTTCGTTCCCGGAGGCACTTCCTCAAACAAGGCCTGCACCTCGTCTTCATACATGCGGATGCATCCCTGTGAAACATACTTTCCGATCGAATCGGGATCATTGTTCCCGTGAATTCCGTATGTCCTTCCGTCCGTATCCATTGCATCGAAACCGATCCATCTTGACCCGAGCGGATTATCAGGATCATTCCCGGCAATGTTGTGCTTGCGGTAAAAAGGGTCACGCGCTTTAACGGTTATCGTAAACTCTCCTTCAGGTGTCATATCGTCATCGCTTCCCGTTGCAACCCGGTATATCATTTGAATTTTGCCTTCATTGATATAGGCCAACTCATTCACCTTTTTATTGATTATGATATATGGAGCACCCGGCACCGGATTCGCACCAAGAGGCCATACCGGAGGCAGGATGGCTGCCGCAAGTACAGCTGCAAGCATTTTCAATCCCACTGGCAATCACTCCCGTTTTTAGGTAGTGTGTCCCGCCGGGATTCGTTTCATGCCCTGCTTATATATCACTGCGCTTAAAATGTCGTTTGATTGTCAAATATTCTTCCATTTCATTTATAAAGGTAAAAAGAGCTGCACGGATTTCGAATTCTTCTCTTGTTTTCGGAAGGGGCATCTCGCGGAATGTTTCCCTCATCACCTTAAGCCTCTTTAAAAAGTAAATCGCGGTGTTCCCAGGGTGAATGGAATAACTGATCTCTTCAATGAAATCGCCTATCATCAAGCCCTGCTCAACTTCGTCCCTTACTGATGTGAGGATCGGCAATATCCGTTCAATGATTTCAAACTGTTTTTGCCTCATTTCAAAATACCGATAAAACTCGCTTCCCTCTCGAAGCACCCTGTTTTCGACGTCACGGAGGGCAAGTGCCTTAGCTCTATCAATCAATTCAGCTGTCCTCGTGATTTCTTTTCCTGTCCATGTGCTGTCCCCTGTCCTCATATAGTGGCTGATTTCCTGAAAGATCTGCTTGAAATTATCCTCAATTTCTTCCTGGTATTTCCGCAATTCACCTTCCATACTCGGCATATACAGGTTCATAATAAGAGCGATGCCGATTCCGACAACGATGATACCGAGTTCATTCAATATAAAAGGAAGATTCATGTCACCATTCATATAGATATGTAACAGGATGACAGAACTTGTAACGACCCCTTCCTGAATTTTGAGCGTTACCGTCGCGGGGATGAAAAATAACAGCATGAGGCCGATGCTTACCGGGGAGTAAACGCCGATCTCAAAAAATATAAATGCAAAGGCCATTGCAAGGATGCATGCGGCAAACCGGACCCAGGAGCTGATAAGCGAACGCTTTTTTGTCACCTGGATACATAATATGGTGAGAATGCCTGCTGAAGCATAGTTTTCAAATTGCAAAAGCTGGGCAATCCATATCGAAAGCGCCGTTCCCACTGCTGTTTTCATGGTTCGGTAACCGATTTTGTACATGTTATCTCCTTTTGGAACCGGAAGTTTCAGGTTTATATAAAACGCAAAAAAAGATGATCATAAGACCATCTTTTTTTACTATACCATATTTAATTGGCGCCTAAACTTGCCAAAATACCGTTTTTAAACTTCTTCGCAATATTTTTCAAATGCGTTCTGAAGCTTTTCAATTACTTCAACCGCTTCATGTCCCTCGATTTCATGGCGTTCCACCATCGTCTTGATTTCCCCGTCTTTAAGCAATGCGAAAGATGGGGAGGACGGAGGATACCCTGTAAAGTAAGAACGTGCCTTTTCTGTCGCTTCCTTATCCTGTCCGGCAAACACCGTCACAAGATGGTCAGGACGATAATCGTAATTGATTGCATGAGCCGCTGCCGGGCGTGCCAATCCTCCTGCACATCCGCATACAGAATTGACCATGACAAGTGTTGTCCCTTTTCTTTCAAGTGCCGATTCAACTTCTTCCGGTGTCCGGAGTTCCTCAAAACCGGCTCCTGTTATTTCATCACGCGCCTGCTGGACTATATCATTCATGAACATATTGAAATTCATTACCATACTGCGTGCACCCCTTTCACTATTTCCATTATAAAAATAGTAACATAATCCAGCAGGTTTTGAAAATATTATCTCAGCCTTATCCGAAAGCTTTTAAAAACATCCAAAATAATTAAAAAAAATTCAAAAAAGATGTTTAACGTCTTTTCTCCCGGGTATAATTATAGTACAACTAGACCCCATACCCTAAAACTCCCTAGCTTGGAGGAGAGTACCCCCCATACTCTCCTTTTTTTTTTGCAAAAAAAACCGGACGTTCGGCCGCAATT
>NZ_LWBL02000064.1 GCF_001644195.2 Bacillus marinisedimentorum
TCCATAGGTATTATGGTGGGCCTGAGTGGACTCGAACCACCGACCTCACGCTTATCAGGCGTGCGCTCTAACCAGCTGAGCTACAGGCCCATGGAGCGGGTGATGGGAATCGAACCCACGACATCAGCTTGGAAGGCTGAGGTTTTACCACTAAACTACACCCGCAAATGATGGTCGGGAAGACAGGATTTGAACCTGCGACCCCCTGGTCCCAAACCAGGTGCTCTACCAAGCTGAGCCACTTCCCGTTCATTTGCTTTCTTTATATAATGGCGCGCCCGAGAGGAGTCGAACCCCTAACCTTCTGATCCGTAGTCAGACGCTCTATCCAATTGAGCTACGGGCGCTTGTTTTTTAAGGCGACTTTACTATCATAACACCTTAATGTGTTTGCGTCAACACTCATTTAATATGGTGCGGTCGAGAGGACTTGAACCTCCACGGGGTCGCCCCCACTAGGCCCTCAACCTAGCGCGTCTGCCATTCCGCCACGACCGCATGTGTTTAACTGCCTTATTAAAATGGTGCGGGTGGAGGGACTTGAACCCCCACGCCAAAGGCGCTAGATCCTAAGTCTAGTGCGTCTGCCAATTCCGCCACACCCGCAATATGAAAATGGTGAGCCATGGAGGACTCGAACCTCCGACCCTCTGATTAAAAGTCAGATGCTCTACCAACTGAGCTAATGGCTCGTAAATGGCTGGGCTAGCTGGATTCGAACCAGCGCATGACGGAGTCAAAGTCCGTTGCCTTACCGCTTGGCTATAGCCCAATCATCTCGTCTATATGGCGGTCCGGACGGGACTCGAACCCGCGACCTCCTGCGTGACAGGCAGGCATTCTAACCAACTGAACTACCGGACCATATGGTGGAGGATGACAGGATCGAACTGCCGACCCCCTGCTTGTAAGGCAGGTGCTCTCCCAGCTGAGCTAATCCTCCGTTTTAGAGAGCGAGATGCCAGATTCACTCTGGCATCCAGCTTTATGATGACCCCTAGGGGATTCGAACCCCTGTTACCGCCGTGAAAGGGCGGTGTCTTAACCACTTGACCAAGGGGCCAGACTGGCGGAGAAGGAGGGATTTGAACCCTCGCGCCGCTTACACGACCTACTCCCTTAGCAGGGGAGCCCCTTCAGCCACTTGGGTACTTCTCCATTGGCTCCACAGGCAGGATTCGAACCTGCGACAGCTCGGTTAACAGCCGAGGGCTCTACCACTGAGCTACTGTGGAATAATTGTCTGTCTTCCTTGATTCATTTTGCAGCAACTCGCAGCCGATTCATGAATGCATTACTCGTCACTGAGCTACTGTGAAATGCTTGTTTTTATATAATGACAACATTTTATATCTTACACGATATCGTCCGCTTTGTCAATAACTTTTTAGTGTTTTGTTCGCGTTTCAGGCTGTCCTGTCAACGACGGCTTTTATAATTTAACACAGCTGGACAACAGCCGTCAATATCATTATTTGATTTTTTTCAGCCTTCCTTTACACCTTCCGCACCGGTAGCGTTTCGTGTCCACTCTGCGCTTTCTTTCATAAGAAAAGCCGCACACCGAACAGAGATAGCGGTGCTTGAAGCGTTCCGCTTTTTTTGCTGAAGGAAGGGACCTGCAATGACGCGGGGCGCCGACTTGTTCCATCAGTTTCCTGAAATCGGCATCCCGGTGCTTGTATCCCTTGCCCTCGAGGTGCAAATGATAATGACACAATTCATGCTTGATGATGCCGATCAATTCATCATAGCCAAGTTCATCAAGGTATTTCCGGTTCAATTCGATATTATGCGTGCGCAGCAGGTACCGTCCGCCTGTCGTTCTGAGCCGGTTATTGAAGATTGCCTGATGGTCAAACGGCCTGCCGAAATACTTTAATGAGATATCTTCAACAAGCTCCTGCAAGTTCTGCTGTTCCATTTTTCCACCCCGGAAGTTCGTTCATATAGAAAAAAGTATACAGGCACAAATAATGACGTCAAGCATAAACTGTTTTATAACTTACCATCTTTCATAAAGGAGGCAGTGTTATGCCCGGCTGGTTAGTCAATCAATTTCGAAGGGCATATTTTGAGAAAAACCGTTACCAAATAAAAATGCTGAATCAGTGCTGGTACTTTTATAGGAAAAAACACTGCTCATGAAAAAGCAGTGTTCCTTTCTGTTTAGCCTTATTCCGTCGGCAGCATCGTCAGTGAAACTCTGCCTTTCGCCTGATCCACTTTTTCAACCCACACATTTACAACCTGGCCGACAGATACGACATCCATCGGATGCTTCACATATTTCTTGCTCATTTTCGATATATGGACAAGCCCGTCTTCCTTGACCCCGATGTCCACAAATGCACCGAAGTCCACAACGTTACGGACGGTCCCTTCGAGTTCCATTCCCGCTTTTAGATCTTCAAGCTTGAGGATGTCCTTTTTCAAAAGCGGTTTTGAAATGTCATCACGGATATCCCGCTCCGGCTGGATAAGAGAGCTGACAATATCGCGTAATGTGAGCTCGCCAATGCCAAGCTCTGCTGCTGTTGCTTGCAGATCAAGAGTGTTCAGCGAGTCTTTCAGTTTTTCTGTTCCGAGGTCGTCCGGTGTACATCCGACTTTTTTGAGAAGCTGCCGTGTTTCCGCGTAACTCTCGGGGTGAATCGGTGTCCGGTCTAACGGTTGGCCTCCGTCAGGGATGCGGAGGAAGCCGATGCTCTGTTCGTATGTTTTCGCACCTAGCCGCGGAATGCCCTTCAATTCTTTCCGGTCCGTGAATTTGCCGGCTTCTTCCCGCTTTTTCACGATGTTATTGGCAACGGCTTTGCTCAATCCTGATACATATTGAAGGAGTGAAGGCGAAGCGGTGTTCACATTTACGCCCACTTTGTTTACGACCGTTTCCACGACGAATGTCAATGAATCATTCAGCTTTTTTTGGGATACATCATGCTGGTACTGGCCCACTCCAACTGATTTCGGGTCGATTTTGACAAGTTCGGCAAGCGGGTCCTGCAGGCGGCGTGCGATGGAAACAGCACTCCGTTCCTCGACCTGCAGGTTCGGGAATTCCTCGCGGGCCAGGTCGGAGGCAGAATAGACACTCGCTCCTGCTTCATTCACAATGATGTATGAAACATCACGGTCTGCATCAGGGAGCAAGCCTGCCACAAACTGCTCGGTTTCCCTTGATGCTGTGCCGTTTCCGATTGCTACGATTTCTATTTTGTATGTAGACAGCAACTCCATGAACATCCGGGCCGCTTCCCGTCTTTTATTTTCTGATGTATGGGGATAGATGACGTTAATGTTCAGGACTTTTCCTGTTTCATCAATCACCGCAAGCTTACAGCCGGTTCTAAAGGCCGGATCGACACCAAGTGTCATCTTGCCTTTAAGCGGCGGCTGCAGAAGAAGGCTTTGCAGGTTTTCAGAAAAAATGTGAATGGCCTGTTCTTCGGCATGCTCTGTCAATTCGTTGCGGATTTCCCTTTCAATTGATGGCTGGATCAGGCGCTTGTACGCATCTTCTGCGGCTTCTTCCACATGAGGAACGGCAGGCCCTGTTTTATGGCCGATCAGACGCCGTTTCAGGTAGCCGCGGATTTCATCCTCAGGTGCCTCAATCGCCGCCTTCAACGCCCCTTCCTTTTCGCCGCGGTTCACGGCAAGAACCCGATGGGGAACGAT
The DNA here is from genome assembly GCF_001644195.2 of Bacillus marinisedimentorum. Taxonomy (NCBI): domain Bacteria; kingdom Bacillati; phylum Bacillota; class Bacilli; order Caryophanales; family Bacillaceae; genus Bacillus; species Bacillus marinisedimentorum. The sequence goes on from NZ_LWBL02000064.1 coordinate 3,682, forward strand.
GCGGCTGACAGGTTCGCTATAGCTGTAATACATTTCATATATTCCTTTTTCATCTTTTGCTTTGTCTTTTGCTTCTGTCTGAACAGCTCCCCTGCGGAACGTTTTTTCACGGATCCAGCTTCTATATTCTGCATTGTCCGAAATCCATTCCGCCATAATGTCACGCGCTCCCTGCAAAACCTCTTCGACTGAGTGCAGTTCATGTTCTTCCGATAAGAATCCTTCGGCCTTTTCATTTGCATCTCCGGTTCGCGGCAGCTTGAAAAGCCACTCTGCCATCGGCTCAAGGCCTTTTTCTTTCGCAGCCGAAGCTTTCGTACGCCTCTTTTGTTTATATGGACGGTAAAGGTCTTCGAGTTCCTGCAGTTTTTGGGCCTGTTTAATGTTGGCACTGAGTTCGTCTGTAAGTTTACCCTGTTCTTCGATAAGGCGCAGAATTTCCTGTTTTCGTTTACCAAGGTTCTGAAGGTATTCCCACTTTTCCATTATGGTACGGATCTGGACTTCATCCAGCTGGCCGGTCTGTTCTTTTCGATAACGGGCAATAAACGGAACTGTGTTGCCCTCTTGCAGCAGCTGAATGACATTCGCTGCCTGTTTTTCTGTAAAGCTCTCTTCTCTGGCAATTTGCCTGGCCAGGTTTACATCTTGTTCAACTACTGTCATTTCCTTACCTCCACGTCATGGGATTCTTCTATTTTAACAAATTAGCCATATAAACTGAATCCGCCGGTGTGCATATGCCGATGGTTGATATGGCTGTTTTCATTTAAACTTTTTTCTTAAACATGAATATCGGGTTGAAAACCATCTGTTCCAGTCCCGTTTTTATTGGACGAAGCTGCAGTTGCCCCAAGGGAGTCCATTTTAATGAAGCGATTATATATAAGGAATTTTTAATCTGCATGAAGCTTTCGGTGTAGTGCCTATATTGTAGCCCGTCTCTCTTTATAGGCACGGGAGTCAGGTTCACTTGCCTATATTGTCTCCCTCACTCTCTTTATAGG